>CAZPDV010000345.1:0-2268 GCA_964585355.1 uncultured Aliiroseovarius sp. | reverse complement strand
TTCCGCCAATACTCCGGGGGTCCGGGGGCAGCGCCCCCGGCCGATCGCCCCGGCGCCAGCCGGGGCGAAACCTCATTCCAGCTCGATCAACAGATCCTTGGCGTCGATCTGCGCCCCCGGCGCCACGTGCACCGCCCTGACCGTCGCCGCGCGCTCGGCATGAATGCCGGTCTCCATCT
Organism: uncultured Aliiroseovarius sp.; assembly: GCA_964585355.1. Taxonomy (GTDB): domain Bacteria; phylum Pseudomonadota; class Alphaproteobacteria; order Rhodobacterales; family Rhodobacteraceae; genus JAAEUB01. The sequence continues at coordinate 2,089 of CAZPDV010000345.1, read as the reverse complement.
TCATCGCCTCGATGGTCAGGAGCATATCCCCCGCCGCCACCCTGTCGCCCGGCGCCACCACCACGCTGGCCACCACGCCGGGCATCGGCGCGCCGATCTGGTCGGGGTTGCCTTCCTCGGCCTTGGCCCGCGCCGGCACCCGCGCCCTGGCCGAACGGTCCGGCACCCGGATGTTGCGCGGCTGGCCGTTCAGCTCGAAAAACACCTTCACCTCGCCGGCATCATTGGTATCGCCCACCGCCTGAAGCCGGATCTCCAGGGTCTTGCCGGGGTCGATCTCGGCGGAAATCTCGTCGCCGGGCCGCATGCCGTAAAAGAAGGTATGGGTGGGCAGGGTGCGCACCGGCCCGTATGTGTCGTGGCGGCGCCGGTATTCGGTGAACACCTTGGGATACATCAGATAGCCGTTCAGATCCTCGTCGTCGATCTCCACCCCGCCCAGCTTTTCGGAAATCTCGCGGCGCTTTTCCTCCAGGTCCACCGGCGCCAGCCGGCTGCCGGGGCGCGAGCGATCCGGTGCCTCGCCCTTGAGCGCCTTTTTCACCAGCCACTCGGGAAAGCCCCCCGGCGGCTGCCCCAGATTGCCGCGCAGCATGTCGATCACGCTGTCGGGAAAGGCCACGTCGCGCTCGGGGTCTTGCACATCTTCGCGGCTCAGCCCCTGCGCCACCATCATCAGCGCCATGTCCCCCACCACCTTGGAGGAGGGGGTCACCTTGACGATATCGCCAAACAGCATGTTCACGTCGCGATAGGCCTGCGCCACTTCGTGCCAGCGCTCCTCCAGCCCCAGCGCCCGCGCCTGCGCCTTGAGGTTGGTGAACTGGCCGCCGGGCATCTCGTGCAGGTAAACCTCGCTGGCGGGGGATTTCAGCCCGGCCTCGAAGGCGGCATATTGCCCGCGCACGCCCTCCCAGTAATCCGACAGGCGCCGGATCTCGGCAATGTCCAGCCCGGTTTCCCGCCCGGTATGGCGCAGCGCCTCGACGATCGAGCCCAGGCAGGGCTGCGAGGTGCCCCCGGACATGGCATCCATGGCCGCATCCACCGCGTCCACCCCCGCCTCGCTGGCCGCCAGGATGGTGGCGCCGGCAATGCCGGAGGTGTCGTGGGTGTGAAAATGGATCGGCAGGCCCACCTCTTCCTTGAGCGCCCGGATCAGGCGCCCGGCCGCGGTGGGTTTGAGCAGCCCGGCCATGTCCTTGAGCCCCAGCACATGCGCCCCGGCATCGCGCAGCTCCTTGCCCATTTTCACATAATATTCAAGGCTGTACTTGGCCCGATCCGGGTCGTTGATGTCGCCGGTATAACAGATCGCCGCCTCGCAGACCCGGTTGTTTTCCAGCACCGCATCCATCGCCACGCGCATGTTTTCGACCCAGTTCAGGCTGTCGAAGATGCGAAACACGTCGATGCCGGTCTCGGCCGACTGGCGCACGAATTCGCGCACCACATTGTCGGGGTAATTGGTATAGCCGACCCCGTTCGAGGCCCGCAGCAGCATCTGGGTCAGCAGGTTCGGCATGGCGGCGCGCAGGTCGCGCAGGCGCTGCCAGGGGCATTCCTGCAGGAACCGATAGGCCACGTCGAAAGTGGCCCCGCCCCAGCATTCCACCGAAAACAGGCCGGGCAGGTTGGCGGCATAGGCGGGGGCGGCCTTGATCATGTCGATCGAGCGCATACGGGTGGCCAGCAGGCTTTGATGGCCGTCGCGCATGGTGGTGTCAGTGATCAGCAGCCGGGTCTGCTCGGCCATCCAGCGGGCCAGCCCCTCGGGGCCGCTTTTGTCGAGGATCTGCTTGCTGCCGGCCTGCGGCGCATCGGTGGCGGGCTGCGGCGGAAGCGGCGCCCTGGCCTCGGCCGGGGGTTTCGGGCGCCCCTTGGTTTCCGGGTGGCCGTTGACGGTGACATCGGCGATATAGGTCAGGATCCTGGTGGCCCGGTCGCGCCGCTTCCGGAAGGCAAACAGCTCGGGCGTGTCGTCGATGAAGCGGGTGGTATAGGCGTTGGCCAGAAAGGTCGGGTGGCGCAGCAGGTTCTCGACAAAGGCGATATTGGTGGACACGCCGCGGATGCGAAATTCGCGCAG
>CAZPDV010000344.1:0-2286 GCA_964585355.1 uncultured Aliiroseovarius sp. | reverse complement strand
GCAAAGGCCTCCCAGGTGGCCGCGATATGGTCGCTGTCGGCCGACAACTTGTTATAGAAGATCAAGGCCGGCACCGCCGCCAGCAGGCCAAGCCCGGTGGCCATGAGCGCCTCGGCAATGCCCGGCGCCACCACCGCAAGATTGGTGTTCTGGCTCTGCGCGATGTTCATGAACGCGTTCATGATGCCCCAGACCGTCCCGAACAGCCCGACAAAGGGCGCGGTGGCCGCGACCGTGCCCAGAAAGGCCAGCCCCTTGTTGAGCTTCTCGGCCTCGCGGGCAATGGCCACATCCATGGCCCGGTCGATGCGCGCCATGGCCCCGGCGATCAACCCGCCATCCTCGCGGTGCGAGCGGTGCCATTCCAGCATGCCGGCGGCAAACACCTTCTCGGCCGGGCCATCGGGCGCCGGACCGATCTGGGCATAAAGCCCGTCCAGCGGCTCGCCCGACCAGAACGCCCGGTCAAAGGCCTCGGTCTCGCGCGTGACGCGCCGGTACTGGATCAGCTTGGTGATGACGATCGCCCATGACCAGAACGACGCGATGATCAACAGGATCATCACCAGTTTGACCACCAGGGTCGCGCGCATGAAAAGCGCAAGAAACGAGAAATCGATCTCGGTCGCCAAAGCGAGAGTTTGGGGTTCCATGATACTGCCTATTGCCTGCCTCTGTGTCGCCGCCTCTGTGGACGGATCATTGCCGACAAGGGTAACGCATTTTCACCCGGAATGCCAAGCAAAGCCCGAAAAAGGCGGCAAATCGCCCGAAACACCGCCAAAATGGCAGGTTTTCGCCCATGCCCCCACCATGCGGCGCCGCCCCCGGCCCTTTGCCGTCGCCCGCCACGCCGCTTCTTCTGTTGGCAAATATCCCGGGGGTCCGGGGGCTGGCCCCCGGCCCGGCCTCAGCCCGGCCCCGGCAGGCCCTCGGGCAGGCGCACCACCCTGCCGCGGCTGTCCATGCAGGTGGCCGTCACCCGCGCCCGGAAGATCGCCTCGCCGGCGCGCATCACCACCTGCTCGAACACCAGCCGCACCCGCGAGCGTTGCTCGATCCGGGTCACCACTTCCAGCCGGTCGTCAAACCGCGCCGGCGCGATGTAGTCGGCCTCGATCCGGCTGACCACGAACACCACCCCGCGCGCCCGCATGGCATTCTGATCCACCCCCGCCTCGCGCACCCAGTCCGAGCGCGCGCGTTCAATATAGCGCAGGTAATTGGCGTGATAGACGATCCCGGCCATGTCGGTATCTTCGTAAAAGACGCGGATCGGAAAGGTATGAGTCATGCGGCCTCCGGTTTGGCCCCTTGATAGCGGCAAATCCCCGCGCCCGCCAGCCGCTCATCCGCGCCGGATCAGCCCGGAAAACCCGGCCACCGCCAACAGCGACAAGGCCCAGCCAAAGGCGATCTGCGCCCACAGGAACCAGCGGGCAAAGGCGCCAAGCCACCCGGCCTCCTCGGCCGGGATCCAGTAGTTCTGCAATTCCAGATCGACAATCGGCAACAAGGTATCGGCAGAATAGATCCAGGCGTTGAAGCGCGGATAGGCCGCCCCCGCCCCGCTCTGAAAACACGCCACCGGGTCCGGCGCGCCCACGCAGCCCACCCAGCCCTCGCTCATCACCGCGCGCACATTGTTGGGCTTGATCTGCCCCTGATCCGCCGCCGCCTGAAACACCATTCCACCAATGAACCAGGCCAGCGCCAGCCACAAAAACGCCCGCCGCGGCCGATGGCCATAGGCGATCAGCGCCCCGAACAGGAAGTCGCGCGGTGCCGGCGCGGTCAGAAAAGCCAAAAGCGCTGCGCCGATACTCATCGCCACAAAGCCGGTGACGCTCCCCGCCTCCCAGCTTACCGCCGCAAACACCAGCACCGCCAACAGCACCGCCAGCACCCGCTCCCGGTCACGCGCGCCGCGTTCTTCGCCCTGCTCCCGGCGCGCCGCCGCCCGCTGCCGCCTCTCCTTCTCCACCAGAACTTCAAGCGCCGCTTCCTCGTGCCCCATCTCGCGCAGCACCCTGGCGCAGTGCTCCCACGGCTGCGGCTCAAACGCCTCACCCTCTCCGCTGCGGTCCTGGCGGTTGAGCCAGTCGATCCGCGCCGCCCCCGTAACCGGCGCATATCCGACAAAGGCATCGTACAGGCAGCGATTAAGTGCCAGATCATCGGGCCAGCTGGCCTTGTCATCGTTAATCTGGCCGAACCGCGCCGCGATCAGACTCACCCGCCCCTTCACCGCCTTCACCTTGCGCCAGAACAACGTGCCCGTCACCC
>CAZPDV010000343.1:0-2290 GCA_964585355.1 uncultured Aliiroseovarius sp. | reverse complement strand
ACGCGGCGCATTTTGGCACGCGCCGGGGGGCGCAAGATAAATGAGGACAGGCCCTAGCCGCCGCAGCGCTTGGCCGCGTCCTCGACCGCGGCGGTAAAGCCCAGCAGGCTGAACGTGTCCTCGGTCCGGGTGCCGCGCCTGGACATGGCCACCGCCACCGCTTCGGCACCGCGCTTCATGGCCGCGACGATCTTGGCGTCGTCGTCAGGCGATGCCGGCCAGGCGTCCTCGCCCTTGGTGAAAAGCTGATAGGTGGTGCCGCCGATGGTCAGCTCGACCGTCGAGCCCTCCTTGAACGGATAGCCGCCGGTGAAATAGACCTCACCCGCGATGTTCTGCTCGGGCCGCCAGGAGACCATCATCAGGATCTTGCCGCGCTTGACCGCCACCGGGCGACCGTTCTTGGTGTTCACGGTTTCCTTTGGCGTCGAAACCGCCCAGCATTCCTTGGGCGACTCCTCGACAAAGACGCTCCAGGCGGTGTTTTGCGAGACCCGGTTGGTCGAGTCCTGCGCCATCGCCTGCCCCCCCGCCATGGCGAGGGCGACAGCGAGAATCGTCGATGCGAAAATCGGTTTCATGTTGGTGACAGCCTCCAGCTGCTTCTGCCTCTTCCTGCGGTTGGCCCGAATTTCGGTCCACAGGCCGTTTATCATCCTGCGCGCCTAGTCTAACGTGAAAATGTCGAAATGTTAAAGCCCCGTTGGCGGAAAATCGCGCGTGGGCGGGAAGGGAGGCGATTTCATGGCTGAAGCAGCAGTATTGGCCGAAATCTGGCGGGGCGGTTTTCTGGAATCGCAACATATGGGGCATGCCGTGGTGGTGGATGTGGCCGGCCAGGTGGTGGATGCCTGGGGCGATGCGGCAAAGACCATCCTGCCGCGCTCTTCTTCGAAGATGATCCAGGCGCTGGCGCTGGTCGAGTCCGGCGCCGCCGATGCCGCCGGGCTGGGCAGCGAAGAGCTGGCGCTGGCCTGTGCCTCGCATAACGGCGCGGCGATCCATACCGAGCGGGTGGCGCGCTGGCTGCAAGGGCTGGGGCTGGGCGATGACGACCTGCGCTGCGGCAGCCACATGCCGCGCGACCCCGAGGCGCACAAGGCGCTTTTGTGCAGCGATGCCAGCCCCTGCCAGTGGCACAACAATTGCTCGGGCAAGCATACCGGGTTTCTTACCCTCAACCGGCATCTGGGCGGGGGGCCGGAATATATCGACCCGGACCACCCGGTGCAGCAGGCGGTGAAAGCGGCGTTCGAGGAAGTGACCGGCGAGGATAGCCCCGGCCATGCGGTGGACGGGTGCTCGGCCCCCAATTTCGCCACTTCCATCACCGGGCTGGCCCGGGCCATGGCCGGTTTTGCCGGGGCCGGCAGCGGGGGCGGCAGCCGCGAGCGCGCCATGGTGCGCCTGCGCGAGGCCATGGCCGCCCACCCGGAGCTGGTGGCGGGCGAGGGGCGGGCCTGCACCCGGCTGATGCGGGCCATGGGCGGGCGCGCCATGGTCAAGACCGGGGCCGAGGCGGTTTTCGTGGGGATCCTGCCGGAACAGGGCCTGGGCATCGCGGTCAAGGTGGATGACGGCGGCACCCGCGCCGCCGAAGCGGCAATCGCCGCGCTGCTGACCCGCTATGGCGCGTTGAACAGCGCCGACCCCGTGGCGCAGGCCTATGCCGATGCGCCGATCACCAACTGGCGCGGCACGCATTGCGGCGATCTGCGGGCACGCCCGGAGCTGCGCTGAGGATACGCCGGCAGGCCCGGTCAGGCCTTAGGGCAGCCCCATTGATCCGCCAAACCCTTCGGGCGCCATCGGATCAATGGGCCCTGTCCCTAAAGTCGGCCTTTGAATAGCCCTGGAGGTAAAGCAGCGCCGTCAGGTCACCGAAATTGATGCGGATGTCGCTTTGCGCGGCGACCGCCGGCTTGGCATGCAGCGCCACCCCGGTGCCGGCGGCCTGCAACATGGCCAGATCGTTGGCCCCGTCCCCCACCGCCAGCACGTCCTCGGGGCCGATGCCCTGCCGGGCCGAGATTTCCTCGAGCGCCTCGAGCTTGGCGGCACGGCCCAGAATCGGCGCCTCCACCGTGCCGGTGAGCTTGCCGCCCGCGCTTTGCAGGCGGTTGGCGCGCACCTCGTCAAAACCCAGCCGCGCCGCCACCGGCACCGCAAAGGCGGTAAAGCCCCCGGAAACCAGCACCGTATGGGCACCATTTGCCCGCATGGTGGCGACCAGCGCCTGCGCCCCGCGGGCCAGGGTAATGCGGCTTTCCAGCAGGTCGTCGATCACCCG
>CAZPDV010000342.1:0-2304 GCA_964585355.1 uncultured Aliiroseovarius sp. | reverse complement strand
AGCAACGCGCTTGCAAGCCCGCCCGCCATCGCCCAGAATCGCCCCGTCAACGGGAGGGCATCATGCCGCAACAAAAGCTCTATGCCGGCGCCAAGCTGCGCGAGATTCGCACCGGGCTGGGCATCACCCAGAAGGCCTTTGCCGAGAAGCTTGGCGTGTCGCTGCCCTATCTCAACCAGATGGAAAACAACAAGCGGCCGATCTCGACCGGCGTGGTGCTGGCGCTGGCGCAGGAATTCGGCTTTGACGTGGCACAGCTTTCCACCGGCGACAGCGCCCGCCTGGTCAGCGACATGCGCGAGGCGCTGGCCGATCCGGTCTTTGCCGACGGCATGCCGCCGCTGGCCGATCTGCGCCTGATCGCCTCGAACGCCCCGGCAATGGCGCGGGCCTTTCTGGACCTGCACAAGGCCTATCGCCAGACCCATGAGCGGCTGGCCTCGCTGGACGAGGCGCTGGGCCGCGACGGGGCAACCCCGGTGGTCAGCCCCTGGGAAGAGGTGCGCGATTTCTTTCACTATTGCGACAATTACATAGATGCGGTGGACCGCGCGGCCGAGCATTTCGCCCGCGACGGAGACCCGGAAAGCGCCGCCATCGAGGCCCTGGCCGCGCGCGGCATTACCGTTGAACGCCGGGCCAGCGAACAGTTTCGCGGCTTCAATCGCGGGGTTGGGAAAGTGCTGCTTTCCACCCTGACCCCGCCCAGCACCCAGCGGTTTCAGCTGCTGCTGCAACTGGCGCTGATTACACAAAACGAACTTCTGGAAGCGACGCTCGACCTGGCCCGCTTTCACAGCGACCAGGCCCGCGCCATCGCCAAGATCGGGTTGGCCAATTACTTTGCCGGCGCCGCGCTGATGCCCTATGCCCGGTTTCAGGAAGAGGCCCGCGCCTGTCGCCATGATCTTGAGCGCCTGGCCGACATCTTTGGCGCCTCGATCGAGCAGGTGGCGCATCGCCTGTCCACCCTGCAGCGCCCCGGCGCCAAGGGGATCCCGTTCTTTTTCGTGCGGGTCGATCAGGCCGGCACCATCACCAAGCGCCACTCGGCCACGCATCTGCAATTCGCCCGCTTCGGCGGTGCCTGCCCGCTGTGGAACGTGCACCAGGCGTTCGAGACACCGGGGCGGTTCCTGCGGCAACTGGCCGAGACGCCCGACGGCATGCGCTATCTGTGCCTGGCGCGCGACGTGTCCAAGCCCGGCGGCTCCTACAGCGCGCCGGTGCGCCGCTATGCGATCGGGCTGGGCTGCGAGCTGCGCCATGCCGAGGCGCTGGTCTATGCCGACGGGCTTGACCTTGCAAACCCGCGCGCCTTCGAGCCGATCGGCATTTCCTGCCGGATCTGCGAGCGCACCCGCTGTCATCAGCGCTCGGTGCCGCCGCTGGAGCACAGGCTCAGGGTCAACCCGGATGCGCGCGGCGTGCTGCCCTATGAGATCGAGCCGTGATGCGGCGACTGGTGCTGTTGGCGGTGCTGCTGGTTGCCGGCTCGGCGGCGCTGGCCCTGAACGCCGAGCAGGTGCTGGTGTTTCATTTCGACCCGACCCGGACCGCGCCGGCCGATCCGCGCCTGTCCGCAACCACCTTTGCCACCAGCGATGGCGGCCGGCTGGTACTGTGGCTGGCCCGGCCGACAGCAGGCAAGCCGAGCGTGCTGTATTTTCACGGCAATGCCGGCAACCTGGCCGGGCGTGCGCGCCGCTTTGCCTGGTTTCTCGACCACGGCTATGGGCTGGTGGCGATGGCCTATCCCGGCTCCTCCGGCTCGACCGGCACAGCCTCGAGCGCGGCGATCAACCGATATGCGCGGGAACTTTACCGCGCGCTGCCCGGCCTGATCGGCCCCGGCCCGGTGGTGCTTTATGGCGAAAGCCTGGGCACCGGGGTGGCGGTGGAACTGGCGGCGCGGCTGACCGGTGACACCCCGCCCGCGGGCCTGATCCTCGAAGCGCCCTACAGCTCGATCCTCGACCTGGGCAAGCGGCTTTATCCCGGCCTGGCGCCGCTGTTGGCATGGCTCGGCAACCCCTGGGTCACCCGCGAGGCCATCGCCCGGGTGGACCGGCCGCTTCTGGTGCTGCATGGCACCCGCGACCGGGTGATTCCGCCGGATATGGGGCAGATGGTGTTTGACCGGCCACCCGCGCGCGACAAGCACCTTCTGTGGGTCGAGGGCGCAGGGCACAGCGATGTCTGGCAGCCCGAGGCCCTGGCCGCGATCCGGGATTTTCTCGACCGGCTGGGCGCTCACGTGTCGCGGCCCAACAACATCAACAGCGCCACCAGCGTCAGCCCGAC
>CAZPDV010000341.1:0-2310 GCA_964585355.1 uncultured Aliiroseovarius sp. | reverse complement strand
GGTTACCTGGCGCCCACCTGTATATACAGGTCCTCGGGAATCATGTACCCAGCGGTCTGGGCGGTTCCGCCACCACTATTTCATCTTCAACTTCAATGCCTTGCCAGGCGACGTTGATCCTTTGGATCACTCGCGCGCATTGGCGGTTGCCGGCACCGGCACCGGGATATTGGTCGCCACCGGCGCCCGCTTGCCGCCCGACGGCCCGTCGTCGCGCTCCTCCATCCGCATCACGGTGATCGCGAACTGCACCCCGGCAAACACCACCCCATTGGCCCAGAACAGCATGAATACCGCAATCCAGCCCATCGGTGACGTCGAGACCAGATGCCACAGATTGCCGACATTGGTATAAAGCAGCGCCGCGACAAAAATGGCTGACAGGCCAAAGCCGAAAAGCACCTGGCGAATGTAAAGGCGGATGAGCTTGGGCATGATCCCTCCTGCGTTGCTCCCTTTAATCTAGCGCAGAAATCCGAAAGGAAAAGGGGGAAGTTGCCGCAGATTGTCGCAAGGTGCCGCAAGGCGGCAAAACCGCGCCAGCGGCTCAGGCAAAGGCCTCGGGCTGCACCTCGCGGGCCATGTGGTCAAGCACCGCATTGGCGAATTTTGCCTCGTCCCCCTCGGGAAAGAAGGCGCGGGCCACATCGACAAACTCGCTGATCACCACCTTCGGCGGGGTCTTGCCGGCCACAAGCTCGGCCCCGGCGGCGCGAAACAGGGCGCGCAGGGTCGGGTCGATGCGGCCGATCGGCCATTTCGCCACCAGCGCCCGGTCGGTCAGCTGGTCGATCCGGGCCTGCTGCTCCAGCGCGCCTTCCACCAGCGCCCGAAACAGCTTCGGGTCGCCCTCGACCATCTCGCCCTCCTCCAGCGCTTCGCCGAAACGGTGGTCGAGGAACTGGGCAATCACCCGGTCGGCGGTTTCGCTGGCCGCTTCCATCTGGAACAGGGCCTGCACCGCGTAAAGCCGGGCGGCCGATTTCATCTGACGGGTAATTTTCATGCGGTTGTCGTGCCTTTTTTGGTGTCCCCGGCGCCCTCTGCGATCAGCACGGTGCCGCCCTGCCCCGGCCGCCCCGGCCGGTCGGGCCGCGACCAGCGCCGGGCAATGGCGATCAGGTGCAAGGCCGCTGCCGCCGCCCCGCCGCCCTTGTTCATCGCCTGCGGATCGGCCCGCACCTCGGCCTGGGCGCGGTTTTCAACGGTCAGGATGCCATTGCCGATCGCCGCGCCCTCAAGCCCCAGCAGCATCAGCCCGCGCGAACTGTCATTGCACACCGTGTCATAATGGGTGGTCTCGCCCCGGATCACACAGCCCAGCGCCACGAAGCCGTCGAAATTGGCCAGCCGGTGGGCCGAGGCAATGGCCGGAGGGATCTCCAGCGCGCCGGGCACCTCGATCACCTGGTGGGCAACCCCGGCCGCGTCCAGCTCGGCCAGCGCGCCGGCCAGCAGGTTGTCGGCAATATCCTTGTAATAGGGCGCCACCACCACCAGCACCCGCACCGGATCGGTAAAGGTCGGCCGCGCCAGCGTGGAATGTGCTTCATTTGCCGCCATCATCCGCCTCCGTTATCGCCCGCGTTCCGACAATCTCAAGCCCATAGGCCTCAAGCCCGACCACCTTGGGCAGGGGGGAATTGGTGACCAGGATCAGCCGTTGCAAGCCCAGGGCCGCAAGAATCTGCGCCCCCAGCCCGTAATTGCGCAGGGTCTGCGGGCTGACCGCCCCATCCACCACCAGCTTCATCCCCGGATCGCGCAACAGCACCACCGCGCCGCGCCCCTCCCGCGCGATCACCCGCATCGCCTGGCCCAGCTCGCAAGCCGGCCCCGGCCCCAGCCCCAGCGCATCCTCCAGCGGGTTCAGCGCATGCATCCGCACCAGCACCGGCGCCTCGCTGGAAATGTCGCCCTTGGTCAGCACGATATGCTCGGCGCCCTTGGTCTCGTCGGTAAAGATCCGCATCAGCCAGTCGCCGCCAAACTCGCTGGTGACCTGCTTGACCGCGCTCTCGCGCACCAGGTTGTCGTGCCGGTGGCGATAGGCGATCAGGTCGGAAATGGTGCCGATCTTGAGGTTGTGCTTCTGGGCGAAGGCCACCAGGTCGGGCAGCCGCGCCATGGTGCCGTCCTCGTTCATGATCTCGCAGATCACCCCGGAGGGGTTGAGCCCGGCCAGCCGCGCAATATCCACTGCCGCCTCGGTATGGCCGGCGCGCACCAGCACCCCGCCCTCGCGCGCCCGCAAAGGAAAGACATGGCCGGGCATGGCAATGTCGGCCGGCCCCTTGGTCGGGTCGATCG
>CAZPDV010000340.1:0-2324 GCA_964585355.1 uncultured Aliiroseovarius sp. | reverse complement strand
CGGATTGCAGGCAATCCGGGGGCCATGAGATCAATGATATGAAATTCGTTTCCACGATACCGGAACAGAAGAAGCGGGGCTCAGGCCGAGCAGCTGGCCCCGCCCAGCACGCAGAACTTGGCGCAATGCGGGTGGTTGAGCGCCACCTCGGTTTCGGCCTCGGCCAGGGTTTCGCCCAGCTCGAAGCGCGGATCATAGGCCAGCAGGGTACAGGCCAGCACCGTGGGCCGCGCCGCCCCCTTGCGCTTGACCACCATCCGCGAGGAGGCGCACATCACGTCCTCGGGCGACTTGTTCAGGATACCCCAGCAGGCGGTGGTGATTTCCGGCACCTCGATACTTTCGTCCATTTCCGGGAAAAGCACTGTCATGGCAGGGTCTTGCGCGTCGATGTCAAAGCCGTGTTCGGCAAAAAACGCGGCATAGCCCGCCCGCGCCTGGGCGTCGGTTTCCTGCCACAGGGCGCGCCCGGCCACCGCCAGCCGGAAGCCGTGCTTGGCAAGCCAGCGCATGCCTTCAAGGGTGCGGGCAAAGCTGCCCTGGCCGCGGATGGCGTCATGGCGGGCGCTTTGCCAATGGTCGAGCGATACCCGCAGGGTCAGCCGCGCTCCGAACCGGGCCAGCAGATCCAGCAGCCCCGCCTGCACCCGCTTGCGCATCATCGGCCGCATGGCATTGGTCAGCACCAGAACCCGATAGCCGCGCGCCAGCGCCGCCTCCAGCATGGCGATGATGTCGGGGTTCATGAACGGCTCGCCGCCGGTAAAGCCGATCTCGCCCACCCCCCAGCCGCGCGCCTCCAGCTGATCGAGGTAATCCTCGACCTCGGCGGTGTTCAGGTAAACCAGCCGGTCATTGCTGGGCGAGCTTTCGATATAGCAGTTGACGCAGGTGATGTTGCACAGGGTGCCGGTGTTGAACCACAGGGTCTGCGGCCGGCTCAGCGCCACCGTGGCCCGGGCGGCGCCGTCTGCGGTGCGCCTGGGGTCGAGAAACTTGCCCTGATTTGCCTGTGCGATCCGGTGGTCCATGGGGGCCTCTTGTGCATTTCCCCCCGGTCTATCGGTTTGGCGCGCGCAACTGAACCCCCCGAGCTTCCACCTGACGGATAGTTGATCGGCTTTGTGCCCGGCGGGATCGGTGATAGACATGGGCGGCGGGGCTGGATAAGAAGGCGTTAGCGCTAACAGCCAAGGCAGGAGAGCAAGATGGCATCGCGTGTGATTCCGGTTGAGCCTTTCGACCTGGTGATTTTCGGCGGCACCGGGGACCTGGCGCAGCGGAAGATTTTACCCAGCCTTTTCCGGCGCTTCATCGAGGGGCAGATGCCGCCCGAGGCGCGAATCATCGGGGCGGCGCGCAGCGCGCTTGACGATCGCGGCTATCGCGAGATGGTGGCCGAGGCGGTGCGGGCGCATGTCTCGCCGCACCGCTGCACCGAAAAGAACCTGGCGGCGTTTCTCAAGACCATCTTCTATGTGCCGGTGGATGCCAGGGGCGAGACCGGCTGGGAGGCGCTCAAGGCGCGGATGCGGCCGGGGGTGGTGCAGGCCTTCTATTTCTCGGTCGGGCCGGGCCTGTTCGGCGACCTGGCGCAGCGGCTCAAGAGCCACGCCATTGCCGGCGAAACCGCACGAATCGTGGTGGAAAAACCGTTTGGCCACGACCTGGCCTCGGCCCGGGCGCTCAACGCCACCCTGGCGGCGCATTTTCGCGAACAATACATCTATCGCATCGACCATTACCTGGGCAAGGAAACGGTGCAGAACCTGATGGCCCTGCGCTTTGGCAACATGTTGTTTGAGCCGCTCTGGAACGCGCAATATGTGGACCACGTTCAGATCACCGTGGCCGAAACCGTGGGCGTGGGCGGGCGCGGCAGCTATTACGACCATGCCGGCGCCATGCGCGACATGGTGCAGAACCACCTGATGCAGCTTCTGTGCCTGACCGCGATGGAGCCGCCCTCGAAATTCGACCCGGATGCGGTGCGCGACGAAAAGCTCAAGGTGATCCGGGCGCTCAAGCATGTGGAACTGCCCGAGATCGTGCGCGGTCAGTACCTGGCCGGCCCCGACACGCCGTCCTATCGGGAGGATGTGGACAACCCTGACAGCACCACCGAAAGCTATATCGCGCTCAAGCACGAGATCGCCAACCGGCGCTGGAACGGCACGCCGTTCTACCTGCGCACCGGCAAGCGGCTCAAGGCGCGGCTCAGCGAGATCGTGATTCAGTTCAAGGAGCCGCCACATTCGATCTTCGACAGCCCGGCGGGGCAGGGCGCCAACGAGCTTTCGATCCGCCTGCAACCGGATGAGGGG
>CAZPDV010000339.1:0-2340 GCA_964585355.1 uncultured Aliiroseovarius sp. | reverse complement strand
CATCCCCGGCACCGATCCGCAGCAGGTGATGGCCCCCTTCACCGATTTCACCGACAAGGTCCTGCCCCCGATCCAGGATCCGGCGCTGGAGATCGACCCGAAAATCGTGTTCTGCGCCGCCGTCGATACCAAGGGATACCTGCCGACCCACAACAAGAAATTTTCCAAACCGCAGGGGCCGGACCCGGACTGGAACATGGCCAACAGCCGCAACCGCCGGATCTTTGACGACCGGGTCGGGCGCAAGGCCGCACAAAACACCCAGCCTTTCCTGCTACAGATCTATCGCCGCGACATGGGTGGCGGCGAATTTGCCCTGCTCAAGGATCTGTCGGCGCCGATCATCGTCAAGGGCCGGCATTGGGGAGCGCTCAGGCTGGCCTATACCGCATGAGGAAGCGCCCGCATCACTCTTGGCTCGGCGCCGCCTTTGCGGCACACTGGCCACGAAAGCGAGGCGCATATGAGCAAGGTCAAAACCGAAATCTCCGGCACCATTGCCACCGTCACCCTGAACCGGCCCGAACGGCGCAATGCGCTTGATCTCGACCTGATCCGCGCACTGGTTGCGGCGGGCGAGGCGCTGGCGCAGCGCTCCGACATCCGGGCGGTCCTGCTGACCGGCGCCGGCGGCACCTTTTCAAGCGGGCTGGACCTGGCCGCCATGGGCAAGATTGCCGCTTTCGCCGCCCAGGAGGGCGGGATCATGGCCCGCAGCCACGGCATCGCCAACCTGTTCCAACGCGCCAGCACCGTCTGGGCCGATCTGCCGATGCCGGTCATCGCGGCGATCGAGGGCTATGCCTTTGGCGGCGGCCTGCAAATTGCCCTTGGCGCCGATATCCGGGTGGCCGCGCCGGATGCCGGATTTTCGATCATGGAGGCAAAATGGGGGCTGGTGCCCGACATGGGCGGCATGGTCGCGCTGCGCCGTCTGGTACGGGCCGACCTGCTGGCACAGCTGGCGCTCACCGCCCGGATATTCGATGGAGAACAGGCGCTGAAATGGGGGTTTGTCACCGAATTGGCGGGCGACCCCCAGGCACGTGCTTCGGCCCTGGCCGGCGAAATCGCAGAGCGCTCCCCGGATGCAGTGCGCGGGATCAAGGCATTGATCCGGCAGGCTTTTGCCGCAGACGATGCGGCCCTGCTCCTGGCCGAAAGCGCCGCGCAAGAGGCGCTGATCGGCGGCCCGAACCAGATGGAAGCGGTACTGGCCGGCATGGAAAACCGCCGACCGAGATTTTCCGACCCGGAGCCGTCCTAAACGGTCAGCCCCTCGGGCTCAACCAGACCGTTGGCCCGGCAAAAGGCGGTCAGGGTATTGGCCAACAGGCAGGCGATGGTCATCGGCCCGACCCCGCCCGGCACCGGGGTGATCGCGCCGGCCACCCGGGCGGCGCTGGCAAAATCCACATCCCCCACCAGCCGGGTGCCGCCGCCCGCCTTCTCGACCCGGTTGATCCCCACATCAATCACCGTCGCCCCCGGCTTGATCCAGTCGCCCGGCACCATCTCCGGCCGCCCCACCGCCGCCACCACGATATCGGCCCGACGTACCACCTGGGCCAGGTCGCGGGTGCGGCTATGGGCAATGGTCACCGTGCAACTTTCCCCCAGCAAGAGCTGCGCCATCGGCTTGCCGACGATATTCGAGCGCCCGATCACCACCGCCTCCAGCCCGCTGAGACTGCCATGCACATCGCGCAGCATCATCAGGCAGCCCAGCGGCGTGCACGGCACCATCGCCTTCTGCCCGGTGGCCAGCCTGCCGACATTGAGAATGGTGAACCCGTCCACATCCTTGTCCGGGTCGATGGCGTTGATCACCGCCGCCTCGTTCAGATGCGCGGGCAAGGGCAGTTGCACCAGAATGCCATGCACCTTCGGATCCAGATTAAGCCGCTCGATCAAGGCCAGAAGGTCGGCCTCCCGGGTGTCGGCCGGCAGGCGATGTTCATAGGAATGCATGCCCACCTCCACCGTCATCCGGCCCTTGGAGCGCACATAAACCTCGCTGGCCGGGTCCTCGCCCACCAGCACCACCGCCAGCCCCGGCGTCAGGCCAAGCTCTTCCTGCAAGGCGGCCACATGCACCGCCACCTGGCCGCGCACACGCGCCGCAAACGCCTTGCCGTCAATGATTTTCGCGCTCATGCCATCCCTTTCATCTTTCGCCAAATACTCCCGCCGGAGGCCCGCCGCCAGACCGGGCTCGATGCCCGGCATGGCGGCACCTAGAACAATCCCTCGATCTGGCCCTCGTCATTCAGATGAATGTTCAGGGCCGCCGGCGCCCGCGGCAGGCCCGGCATGGTCATGATCTCGCCACAGATCACT
>CAZPDV010000338.1:0-2344 GCA_964585355.1 uncultured Aliiroseovarius sp. | reverse complement strand
CGCCCCAAGTTCATCATGAAGAAACAGCTGAAATGGGCGCCGATCCTGGGCTGGTTCGCGTTGCGGATCGGCTGTGTGCCGGTGGATCGGGGCAAGCGCGGCAAGGCAATCCGGCAGATGCTGGCCGATGTCAGGTCCGGCGACGCGCCGGCCGGGCAGCTGATCATCTTTCCGCAAGGGACCCGCGTGGCGGCGGGGGCCTATCTGCCCTACAAGGTCGGGGTGGGGGTGCTGTATCGCGAGCTGGGCCAGACCTGCATACCTACCGCCACCAATGTCGGCGTGTTCTGGCCGCGTCACGGCATCCTGCGCAAGCGCGGCCTGGCGGTGGTCGAGTTTCTTGAGCCGATCCCGCCGGGGCTGGAACTGAACGACTTCATGGCCAGGCTCGAACCGCGCATCGAAAACGCCTCGAACGCGCTGATGCGCGAGGCCGGCTTGCAACTGGAGGGCGAGGGTGAAGTTCCTGGAAACGATTGAAGAGCTGGAGGCGCTCTATGCTGTGCCCGGCGAGGCGGCGGTAATCAAGGTTACCGACCGGCTGACCCCCAGCTATCGCCGCTGGATCGAGGCAAGCCGGTTTTGCGTGCTCTCCAGTGTCGGGCCCGAGGGCACCGATGGGTCTCCGCGTGGCGACGCGGGACCGGTGGCGCGGGTGCTGGACGAACGGACCCTGGCGCTGCCCGACTGGCGTGGCAACCAGCGGCTGGACACCCTGCGCAACATCCTGCGCGATGGGCGCGTGTCGCTGATGTTCATGGTGGCGGGGTCGGATACGGTGATGCGGGTCAATGGTCGTGCCCTGATCACGGCGGACCGAGCCGTGCGCGCCGGGTTCGGGCGTGATGGCAAGGTGCCGGCAACGGTGATCGTGGTCGAGATTGCCGAGGTTTATCCACAATGTGCCCGCGCGGTGATGCGCGCCGGATTGTGGCAGGCGGTGGATCGGGGGCAGGACCTGCCGTCGCTGGGTGACATGCTGCGTGAAATCAAGGCGGGGTTTGACGGGGCCGCCTATGACCGCGCATGGCCGGAGCGAGCCCGCGAGAGCCTTTGGTGAGAGCCCGACAGTGCGGCAAAAGGGCAAAAGCGCAATACCCCCTTAACAGGCCGGCGCGCCCGTGCTAACCTGCGCATAATAAAGAAAAACAAGAGGCAGGCAGACAGGTATGAAAACGGGCTATCGTGGCACGTTTGTCATCTCGTGGACGCAAACGGAAGTGGACGGGCTCCCGAACGCACCGAAATCGGCGTTGGGGGTGGGGTCAGGCTGGCGCTGGCGCGGCGAGCTGCTGCGCGTGGATGGCCCGCCGGACGTGTTGCTTCTGGAGCGTGGGGCCGAGGAGACAGACCTGCGCCGGCGCGCCGCCAGGGTGGTGCATCGGCTGGTGGGGGCGGCGCTCGATCCGGGGCGCCCGCCCGAAAGCGTTGAGGTGGACGAGCCGCTTCTGAACATGGGGTTCGAGGTCACCGACGGGCAGGAGGCCTATCTGGTCACCCTGATCGACGTGGCGCCGGGCCGGCCGCCCCTGCTGATGTTCACGGATGCAGTGCCACCGGCGGAAACCGACCTGTGGGTGGTGCGGGCGCAAATGCAGCCGGCGCATCTGAACCGCCTGACCGATCAGCCCACCGGGGTGATCTGCTTCACCCCCGGCACCCGCATCCGCTGCGAGCATGGCGAGCGGCCGGTCGAGGAGCTGGCCGAGGGCGACCGGGTGCAGACCCGCGACAATGGCCTGCAGGAAGTGCTGTGGATCGGCCGGCGGCGGGTCAGCGGGGCGCGGCTTTATGCGATGCCGGAATTGCGGCCGGTGCGGCTGCGGGCCGGGGCGCTGGGGCTGGAGGTGCCGGACGACGACCTGATCGTGTCGCCGCAGCACCGGGTGCTGGTGCGCGGGCACCGGGCGCGGGCGCTGTTCAATACCGACGAGGTTCTGGTGGCGGCCCGGGACCTGATCGACCAGCGCCGGGTGGTGCTGGACCATTCGCTGCGCGAGGTCACCTATGTGCACATGCTGTTGCCGCGCCACGAGGTGGTCTGGGCCAACGGGGTCGAGACCGAGAGCTTTCACCCGGCGGCGGCGGCGCTGGAAACGGTGGAGGCCAGCCAGCGGGCGCGGTTGTTCGAGATGTATCCGGCGCTGGAATATGACCCGAACGCCTATGGCGATCACGCCCGGCGCACGCTGAGCACGGCCGAGGCGGCGATCCTCATGGGGGATGCGGCCTGAGGCGCGGCCGGGCCGGCGCCGGCAGCTGACCCGATTTCGGGCTCACGTCAGCAAGTCTTGCAGCACCAGCGCCATCACCCCGGCGGCATGTTCCATGTCCGCGACGCCAA
>CAZPDV010000337.1:0-2344 GCA_964585355.1 uncultured Aliiroseovarius sp. | reverse complement strand
CCTCCTCCTGATCGTGGGTGACGATGACAAAGGTGGTGCCGGTGCGC
This sequence comes from uncultured Aliiroseovarius sp., assembly GCA_964585355.1. Taxonomy (GTDB): domain Bacteria; phylum Pseudomonadota; class Alphaproteobacteria; order Rhodobacterales; family Rhodobacteraceae; genus JAAEUB01. The sequence continues at coordinate 2,297 of CAZPDV010000337.1, read as the reverse complement.
TCCTGAATATCCATCAGCTCGAACTGGGTTTCCTGCCTGAGCTTCTTGTCCAGCGCGCCCAGCGGCTCGTCCAGCAACAGCAGTTTCGGCGCCTTGGCCAGCGACCGCGCCAGCGCCACCCGCTGACGCTGCCCGCCCGAGATCTGGTGCGGCTTGCGGCGGGCGAATTGCTCCAGCCGGGTCAGGCGCAGCATCTCCTCCACCCGCGCGCCGATCTGGTCCTTCGGCATGTCCGAACGCTTCAGCCCGAACGCGATATTGTCCCAGACCGAAAGATGCGGAAACAGCGCATAGGATTGAAACATCATGTTCACCGGGCGCTTGTTGGGCGGCACCCCGGCAATGTCCTGCCCGCCCAGCAGGATGGCGCCCTCGGTCGGGTCTTCGAACCCCGCCAGCATGCGCATGATCGTGGTCTTGCCACAGCCCGACGGGCCGAGCAGCGCGAAAAACTCGCGCTCGTAAATATCCAGCGTCAGGCCGTCGATTGCGGTAAAACTGCCGAACCGCTTGGTCACGTTGCGAAACTGGATCAGCGGCCTGGCGTCCGGGTCGTTCCACGGCTCGAAATCAAGTTGCTGCTGGCTGGCCTCGGCCATTTGCCCCTCCCCCCGGAAATCAGACATTCAAGACCCCCGCGCCGGATCATCGGCGCGGGGGCAGCGTCAGGTCAGGTGCCCGACTTGATGCGGGTCCACATCCGCGTCACCACCCGCTGCACCTTGGGCGCATAGGGCGTGGTGGTGTAGAGGTTTTTCAGGGTCTCTGCATCCGGGTAGATCGCCGGATCCTCGAGGATCTCCGGGTCGATGTATTTCTGGCTCTCCAGATTGCCGTTGGCGTACCAGACATAGTTGGTCGCGGCGGCAATGTTGTGGGGATCCATGATGAAGTTGAGGAAGGCATGCGCCCCGTCCGGGTTCGGCGCATCGGCCGGAATGGCCATCTGGTCAAACCACATCAGCCCGCCTTCCTTGGGGGCGTGATAGGCAATCTCGACCCCGTTATCGGCCTCGTCGGCGCGGTCGCGGGCCTGCAGGATGTCGCCCGACCAGCCGAACGCCACGCAGATATCGCCATTGGCCAGCGCGTTGATATATTCCGAGTTGTGGAACTTCTGCACATAGGGGCGCACCGCGGTCAGCACCGGCTCGGCCTTGGCGATCACGTCCGGGTCCTGGCTGTCGGGATCTTCGCCCAGATATTTCAGCGCGGCCGGGATCATCTCGGTCGGCGCATCCAGGAAATGCACGCCGCAGGATTGCAGCTTCTCCATGTTGGCGGGGTCAAAGATCAGCGCCAGGCTGTCAATCGGCGCATCCTCGCCCAGCACTTCCTTGACCTTGCCCACATTCACCCCGATGCCGGTGGTGCCCCACATGTAGTTGATCGAATACTTGTTGCCGGGGTCGTATTTGGCGGTCCGCTCCTTGATCGCATCCCACATGTATTTTTCATTGGGCAGCTTCGAGAAATCCAGCGGCTGAAACACGCCGGCGGCAATCTGGCGCTGCAGGAAAGAGCCCGTGGGCACCACCACGTCATAGCCCGAGCCGCCGGCCAGCAGCTTGGTCTCGAGCACTTCGTTGCTGTCGAACACGTCATAGACCAGCGTGTAGCCGGTCTCTTCCTCGAACTTGGCCAGCAGCGATTCGTCGATGTAGTCCGACCAGTTGTAAACCCGCACTTCCTCGGCGGTGGCGGCCCCCGCGCCCAGCGCCAGGGCAAGGCCCAAAGTCATCCAGCTTGTGATTTTCATGTGATTGCTCCCTGTTTCGGGGCGTATCCCGGCCCCATCCCGGCTATTTGATCAAAAAAACCCGCGCAGCGCAATATGGTAAAATCCTGCGAGGCGGGTTACCCTGCGCTTCAAGCTTAGCGGTGAACCGGCATTTGGCAAAGGATTTGTGGCATGGTGGACAGTCTCGAAGAGATGCGGACAAAGCTGCCGGACCACGAAAAGGCCTACCGGGCGCTGCGCGACATGATCCTGTTTGGCGAACTCAAGCCGGGCCAGGCCGTGACCATCCAGGGGCTGATCCAGACGCTGGGCATGGGCATGACCCCGGTGCGCGAGGCGATCCGGCGGCTGACCTCGCAAGGCGCGCTGGTCCTGCAGGGGAACCGGCGGGTCTCGGTGCCGCTTCTGGATGCGCGAAAATGGGACGAAATCGCCTTTGTCCGGCTGACGGTGGAGCCAGAGCTTGCCCAGCAAGCCATTGATAACATTACTGATAAAGACATAACCCGCCTGCGCGAGATTGACAATGCGCTCAACCGCGCAATCGCGGCGGGGG
>CAZPDV010000336.1:0-2345 GCA_964585355.1 uncultured Aliiroseovarius sp. | reverse complement strand
CAAAATGCGCGACCAGGCCGCTGGTATCGCCATATTTCTCGCGCAGGCGCAGGAACATGCTGCCAAGAGCGGCGGGCGAAAGCTGCGCGTCGCGCAGCAGGGCATGGGCATAGGCATCGGCGTCGGCCTCGACCCGCTGACTGTACTGGGCATTGATCAGGCTGTTGGCCAGAAACAGCGCCGCGGTGCCGCCGGCAAAATCGCCGAAAATCAGCCCCAGCACGCCGATCGACCCCGCCGTACGCAGCGCGTCGCGGGTCGGGTCGCGGTGGACCGCATGGCCGATCTCGTGGGCCAGAACGCCGGCCACCTCCTCGGGCGTCTCGGCAGCCTCTATCAGGCCGCGAAACAGGATGATGCGGCCGCCGGGCAGGGTGAAGGCATTGACCATGTCGTGATCCAGAACCGACACGCGCACCCGATACGGCAGGTCATCAAACCGCGGGTTGAGCCGCGTCAGCATCGCCTTGAGCGCGGCCCGGCCGGCCGGTTCTTCGCAAATCGCCACCGGCGCCAGCCCGGTATCGTCCAGCACCTTGCGGATCTGCTCGAAGCTGGCATCGCCCAGCGCGCGTTCGCCCTCGGGCGGCAGGAAACGGGCCAGCTGGTCGGCCATTACCGGCACCAGCACGAAAATGATCAGCGCCACCGAGGCCAGCGCCGCCACCGCCCATTTCAGCACCCTGCCCCGGTTTGGCAGCGGCGCGGCGGCGGCCCTCAGCATCGGCGCCTGCCCGGCGATGCGCTGTGCCATGCCGCCCGGCGCCAGATAGAGCCGCGCCAGCGGGTCGCTGGTCGAGGTCAGCACCATGCGCTCCGGGTTGGCCTGGTCCGGCAGGCGCCGCAGTTCCTCAAGCGGCCAGGCGAGCGGCGCCCCCTCGGGCGGGGTCAGGATCAGCCGGTCGGGGTGGGCCGCGGGCTCAAGCCCAAGCCCGACCCGCACCAGCCCGGCATGGAGCCCATCGGCAAGGTCGGCAAATTCCACCGCAGCGGGCCGGGGCCTGTCGCTGACCGCCCCCGCTTCGGCCGGTCGCCAGAGGTCGGCCCCGGTCACAGCGCCGCTCCCACGTCCAGCGCGTCGGCAAAGCCCTCGGCCTCGGCAAAGGCGTCCCGCGGGCGTTGGCGGATATGGGCAAGGGCCAGCGGATTGGTCAGCCGCGTGGTCTCGGTAAAATGCCGGGCCAGCGGCAGGGTGACAAAGCTTTGCCGGGCCGTGCTCCAGAGCAGGAACGAGGCGAAATAGGTAAAGATGCCGTAAACCGTGATCGCCCAGAGCGGCAGCTCTGCCGCGCTCTCGGCCGGCTTGGCCTCCTGCAGGGCCGCCAACAGCGCGCCATAGCCAAGCACGCCGCCGAAAAACAGCGCGAGGCTTGCAAAAAACGCAGCCGTGCCCGCCGCCACCACCAGCCCGGTCAGCGCATAGCCGCCCAGCCAGACGCCCAGAACCCTGCCGCCGCGCGCCTGATTGACCAACCCGGCGCCGCCGATTTCCTTGCTGCCGGTGAGCAGCCGGAACGCATGCGCCCGCCAATAGGCCAGCCCCACCAGCGCCCAGGGCAGGGTGATCGCCAGCGCCGCCAGAGCGCCCGGCAGGTCGGCGCCAACCGCCACGCCAATGGCAAGGGCCGAGCCGCCGACACCGATATAGAGATGCTTCATCGCCGGCAGCAGCATGGTCCAGCGCCCGCCCTGGTGCAGTTTCTGATCGCCGAAATGGGTGCGGTCGGTCAGGTATTTTTCAAGGTAGAACGCCTTGCGCGGCCACAGGATGCCCAGGCTGGCAATCGTCGCCAGCCAGTGCAGCGCCGCCCGCCAGGCATAGCCCCAGGCGCCCGGCTCAAGCCCGAAGCGGATACCGCGCCAGCGGGTGCGCGCCAGCACATAGCGCCGCGCCCGGTAGCGGGCAAAGAACAGCAGCGGCAGCACTCCGACAAAGCTGAGCACATAGGCGATGGCATTGGTCTGAAACAGCGAGAAGCTGAAAAACATCAGGGCCAGGTTCACCACCCCGATATAGAAGGCCAGCACCACCACCGCGAACAGGAAGCCCAGCAGCTTCTCCCACGGATTGCCCACATATTCCAGCGGCACGCCGCCGATCTCGACCGCCGACCAGAGATAGCGCCGCAAGCGGGTCTTCATCCAGAAGCGATAGAACCCCGCGGTCAGCACCGTCAGCACCCCGGTGCGCAGCGCCAGCCAGAAAAGCGCCCCCCTGGCCCCGACATACCGCGCCCGGAGATCCGCCAGCGCCATGTCAGGTAAACCTGTTGTCCCGCGGAAAGCCCCGCGGCGCCATGCGGCCGGCGCCCGCACGTTTGCCCATCCATTCGGTCAGGTTCGCC
>CAZPDV010000335.1:0-2354 GCA_964585355.1 uncultured Aliiroseovarius sp. | reverse complement strand
GCGGTCAACAAGGTGGTGCTGGCCAATCGCGGCGACGGGCCGGACAAGGTGCTGGACCTGGCCGCGGCGCGCGCCCCCGAGGGGTTTGACGACATCGAGGCGGTGCTGCCGCTGGCCGAGCGCCAGGCGCTGGCCGACCGCTACAAGGCGCTGGCGGGGATGGATATTGCCGCGCTCAATGCGCGCCCGCCGATCTTGCAGCTATAGGGGGAAGGATGGCAATCGCAAAAGACATGCAGGAGCGGGTCGGCCGCCGGCTCGAGGCGCTGGCGCGGGGGCTGGCCTATCTGGGCGGCGCGGTGCTGGTGGCGCTGGCGCTGGTCACCGTGACCTCGATCATCGGGCGGGCGCTGATCCCGCTGGGGCTGGGGCCGATCAAGGGCGATTTCGAGCTGGTCGAGGCCGGCTGTGCCATTGCCATTTTTGCGTTTCTGCCCTGGGCGCAGCTGCGGCGCGGCCATGTCACCGTGGACATTTTCATCCAGAGCCTGCCGGCCCGGACCCAGGCCGCGCTGGGCCTTGTCGGTGACCTGCTGATGGCGGTGGCGGCCGGGGTGATCCTGTGGCGGCTGTGGCTGGGATTTGGCGAGAAGTTTCCCTATGGCTCGGACGGGCTGCGGGCGGCGCTGGGCTTTGGCGCGAAACCCTATTTTGTCGAGACCACCTATGAGCTGGAATTCCCGGTCTGGATCCCCTATGCGGCGGCGCTGGTGGGGGCGGCGCTGTTTTTCGTGGTGGCGCTTTACGCGGTGTGGCGGGCGCTCAACTGGGTGATCGAGGGGCGGGAGGAAATGCTGTGACCGGGCTTGAAATCGCGCTGATCGCCTTCGGGCTGATGCTGCTGGCGATCTTTTTGCGCCTGCCGATCGGGCTGGCCATGGGGCTGACCGGGTTTTTCGGCATCTGGTATGTGCTGGGCCGGCCGACGCCGCCGCTGGCGCAGCTGAAAACCCTGTCCTATGACACGTTTTCCAGCTATTCGCTGTCGATCGTGCCGCTGTTTCTGCTGATGGGGCAGTTCGCCACCAAGTCGGGCATGTCGGGGGCGTTGTTCGAGGCGGCTTCCGACTGGCTGGGCCATCGCAGGGGCGGGGTGGCGATGGCGGCGGTGGGGGCCTGTGCCGGCTTTGGCGCGGTCTGTGGCTCGTCGCTGGCAACCGCCAGCACCATGGGGCAGGTGGCGCTGCCCGAGATGCGCAGCCGCGGCTATTCCGACAGCCTGGCGACCGGGGTGCTGGCCGCCGGCGGCACCCTGGGCATCCTGATCCCGCCCTCGGTCATCCTGGTGATCTATGCGATCCTGACCGAGCAGAACATCGTCAAGATGTTCATTGCCGCGCTGATCCCCGGCATCCTGGCGGCGCTGGGCTACATGATAACGGTGGCGGTGTTCGTGCGCCTCAACCCCGATGCCGCCGACACCGCGCCGCGGGTGCCGTTTGGGCAGCGGCTGCGCACGCTTGTCAGGATCTGGCCGGTGGTGGTGATCTTTGGCCTGGTGATGGGGGGCATTGCCGGCGACTGGAACTGGTCGCGCGAGGGGGTGCAGGCGCTGTTCACCCCCACCGAGGGCGCCGCCGTGGGCGCGGTGCTGACCGGCATTTACGGGGTGCTGACCGGCGGGCTGACCTGGCGGACTTTCCTGCAGTCGATCCTGGCCACGGCCTCGTCCAGCGCCATGATCTTTTTCATCATCCTGGGGGCGCAGCTGTTCAACTCGTTCCTGGCCTTCACCCAGGCGCCGCAGGACCTGGCCGCCTGGGTCACCGCCCAGGGCTATTCGCCCTATGTGGTGCTGAGCATCATGCTGCTGGCCTATCTGCTGTTTGGCTGTGTCATGGACAGCCTGAGCATGATCCTGCTGACCATCCCGATCTTCTATCCGATCATCGAGGTGATGGATTTCGGCCTGACGCCGGAACAGACCGGCATCTGGTTCGGGATTCTGGCGCTGATCGTGGTCGAGGTCGGGCTGATCACGCCGCCGGTTGGGATGAACCTGTTTATCATCAACTCCATGGCCCGCGACATCCCGATGAGCGCCACCTACAGGGGGGTGGCGCCGTTTGTGGTCTCGGACCTGTTGCGGGTGGTGCTGCTGGTGGCGTTTCCGCCGATCACGCTGTGGCTGGTCGGGGTGATGTTCTGATTGTTGACGCGGCGCCGCGGCTTCGTTAGAGCAACGGCAAGGCCCAAGTGGCGGAATGGTAGACGCAGGGGATTCAAAATCCCCCGCCAGCAATGGCGTGTGAGTTCGAGTCTCACCTTGGGCACCAGATAGCGGGCAGGCAGGGCAGGCAGTTAGAGCCTGTCGGGTCAAATCACACCAGCTTTGCCCGAGGCGCGCAAGCGGC
>CAZPDV010000334.1:0-2355 GCA_964585355.1 uncultured Aliiroseovarius sp. | reverse complement strand
CCAGGCCAGGGCCGAGGCGCTGGTCTCGTGGCCAGCGAGGAAAAAGATCGCCACCTGGTCAACCATTTCATCGGTGTCGAAACAGGCGCCGGTTTCCGGGTCGGGGGTGGTCATGATCTTGGTGGCCAGGTCGTCGGGCGCCTCTCCCGCCTCGATCTGCGCCATGCGCGCGGCGGTCAGCCGGGTGATCAGCGCCCGGATCTGGCGCGCGGTTCGGCGGGTGCGCCGGCTGTGAAAGCGGGGCAGCCAGCCGGGCAGCGGCAGAAGCGCCCCGAGGTTGAGCACCGGCGCGGCGCGCTGATGCTCGCGAAACCGGGCGAACACCGCGCTGGCGGTGTCGTCCTCGATCGGGATCGAGAAAAGCGTGCGAAAGATCACGTCGGCGGCCATGTGGCTGGTCTCGGCCTCGATCTCGAGCGGCCTGCCATCGGCCAGCGGGCCAAGGCGCCGGACCGCCGCCTGCCCCGCCTCCCACATGGCCGGAAAGGTATCGCGCAGCCGCCCGCCCTCGAAGGCCGGGTCGATGATGCGGCGCTGGCGTTTCCAGGTCGCGCCATTGGTGACAAAGACCGAGTTTCCCAGAAGCGGGGCCAGCCCCTCGCGGATCCGGTCGGACTTGGGAAAGTCGTCGGGGCGCGCGCGCAGCACCAGCTCCACCAGCCGGGGATCGTTGCACAGAAACGAGCGGAAGAACGGCGTGCGGAACTCGGCCATCCAGGCGCGATAGAGCCGGGCGGGCTGGGCCGACAGGATGTCGCGGCGAAACAGCCGCGCATAGCGCCAGAGCGAGACCCGCCCCTGCCGGGCCGGTGGTTTTGGCGGCGTTTTCATGGGCTTGTACTGGTGTATTTCGAGGCAGCGCAGTCAATGCGGCTTTTTGACGGGGCGCGGTTTTCATAGCGGTGGGCCAGCGTCAGGGGGCCGGCGGTGATGCGGAAATAATCATAGTCGCCGGGCCGGTCGAAGGCGCAGAGATACTGAAAATGCAGGCGGAAGAAGCGCCAGCGCAGGGCCTTCCAGCGCGCCGGGCTGAGCGTCCGGGTGAAGGCCGCGGAGATCACCAGCGGCCAGCGCTTGCCCCTGGCCGGCGCCACCCCGGACACCGCCACCGGGTCGCACAGGGCAAAGGCGCAGCCATCGCCGGGCGCGGTCACGTCGAGCCAGAACAGCTCGGGCCGGGTCGAGAGGAAGGCCAGGTCGGCGCGCAGCCGGTGCGCCTCGGGCAGGAACGAAACCATCGGCACCACCTGCCCCAGGCTGAGAAAGCTCAGGGCCGGGCCGCCCTCGGGCACCCGTCCGGCGCGGATCAGGTCGGCCAGCACCGACACCCCCAGATGCGCCCCCGAGGAATGGCCCACCACCAGCACCTCGTCCACGTCGTCCGCCTGCAGGGCCGCGGCAATGGCATCGGCAAATTCGGCCATGCGGGCCTCGAGCTCGGGCGGGTTGGCGCCGCGGCTGCGGGCGGAATAGGCATAATCGTGCATCAGGTAATAGGCATAAAGGCGGTTGTCGATCGACCGGAACCAGCGCAGGAGCAGGGCCACCACCAGCGCAAGCGCCGCCCACGCGCCCGCCCCCGCCGCCCAGGCCGGAGCACCCGCCGCGATCATTCCCCGGTGCAGGAGCGCCCCCGCCGCCCAGCCGGCCAGAAGCGCCAGCAGCAGTTGCCCCAGCAACATGCCGATCGGATAGAGCGCCGCGATCACCGGCCCCTTGCGCAGCCACATCAGCCGGCGCAGGGTGCCCGAGGCGATATAGGTCCAGGCGGTGCGGAGCAGCATCCAGTAGGTGGCAAGGATCCCCGCCTCCATGGAATCGCGCACGATGTCGGACCAGACCAGCACCTCGATCTCGGCCTCGGTGCGGGCGCCCTCGATCCGGCCGGTGACATGCCAGCCATAGCGCGCCGCCCCCTGCCGCCCCACCAGCGCGATCTCATAGCCGGAAATCCCGGCCTGAAGCGCCGATTGCGCGCGGTACAATTCGCGGTAGCGGCGGGGGTGAATCGGGTCATAGCCGGGGATGTAGAACACCCGGCGGCGCCTGACCTGGTTATTGCGCTCGACAGCGGACATGCCTGCCTCGTTCATGACCTCGCAGGCAATCTAGCGCATATCGCGCCAGATCGGAAACCATATGCCTGACTGAGCGGCGCCTGTCGCGCCAGATCACACCTGCTTCGCCCGGGGCGCGCGCAAGCGCAAGCGGCCCGGGCATGCGCCCGCCCGCCCCCATGGCGGGCGCATACGCGCCCACCCGGGCGGTCGCCTGCCCTCTGAGGGTGCCGACCGGTATCCAATCAAGGGCGCTCAGCCAAGCCCTGCCAGAAATGGCAGATGTTCCAGCAGCCAG
>CAZPDV010000333.1:0-2391 GCA_964585355.1 uncultured Aliiroseovarius sp. | reverse complement strand
GGTCTGCGCCTGTTCAGCGAACAAATCCGTCAAACTGCGCGTGCCGGATCAATGGGTCCTGACCCTAACCATGTACGCAACCGCCCGGCCCCGCCGGGCAGCGCCTGCCTGCCCCCGAGGCAGGCGCTTTTGCGAGGGTGAATGTGTTGCACGGTCAAGATGATATCACCGGCCCCGCGCCCAGGACCGTTCCACAATCGCGCCAGCCCAGGCAGGCGCTGCCCTCTTTCTGCGCCACAGCGAATGCAATCAAACCCGAACGCCCCCTCGGGGCAGCACCGCCCGCAGGGTCTGGATGTCCAAACGCCTTATTTGCGCGTCTTGCCGTCCTTGCCCATCAGCCGGGCCTGCGCCGCCGCCGCCTTGATTTCGGCGGCGATTTCCTCGGCCTCTTCCGGGTCGAAATCCATGGGGACTTCAATGCCGTCGCCTTCGACATAGAGGCGGACCATGCCCATGGTGGTGGGGCCGATCTGCAGATTGGCGGTCTGGTCGCTTTCCGAATTGATACCCATCGGGGCCTCCTGCGCATTGCTTGCCCGCGGCCTATCCCCGATCGGCAGCTTTTTCAAGACCGGCCCTTGCAATGGCGTGAGAGCGGCGCTACATCGGGCCGCGTGCCGCCTTAGCTCAGTAGGTTAGAGCGCTTGATTGTGGATCAAGAGGTCCCCCGTTCGAGCCGGGGAGGCGGTACCATTCCCCCGGCCGATCATCCGCCGCCGCGCTACTGGCCGGGCATTTCGGATGGCTTTCGGCCGGTCACTCTCCGGCAAGCTCGATTTCCTGGCGCAGATGCTGGCCGTCGGGCGAATAGACCAGCGCCCGCCCGTCGGTGGTAACCACCAGGAGCCAGCCCGGCCCGCGGGTGATGGCGCCGGCCTGTGCCCCTTCGGGCAGGGCGATCCGGGCGGGAAAAGCCACCGGGGCCTGCGGGAAGCGCTTAACAAACAGCGCGATAAGCACTATCAGGCCCACAATCATGGTGATCGCCAGCGCGCTTACCAGCCATTTCAGAAACCGCACCAGCCCGGCATCGGGTTCTGTGTCAGGAGCCGTGTTCATGTCGTCCACTGGGAAAATCCCCGAATCGGTGCCCGAATCCGTGCAGGTCACCATTGCCGCCGACCCGCCGCGGCGCCTTGATAAGGCCTTGGCGCGGGATGTGCCAGAGGGGCTGGGGCTTTCGCGGTCGCGGCTGGCGGCGCTGATCGGTGCCGGGGCGGTGCGCCGCGACGGGGTGGCGATCACCGCCCTGCGCGCCCCGGTGGCGGCGGGCGAGGTCTATGAGATCGCGCTGCCGGCCCCGGTCGAAAGCCACATCCTGCCCGAGGAAATGCCGCTCGATATCCTGTACGAGGATGCCGACCTGGTGGTGGTGAACAAGCCCGCCGGGCTGGTGGTGCATCCGGCGCCGGGCAGCCCCCGCGGCACCCTGGTCAATGGCCTGCTTGCGCATTTCGGCGGGGCGCTGTCCGGGGTGGGGGGCGTGGCCCGGCCGGGGATCGTGCACCGGATCGACAAGGACACGTCCGGGCTGCTGGTGGTGGCGAAAACCGATGCGGCGCATCAGGGGCTGGCGGCGCAATTTGCCGCCCACAAGGTGGCGCGCGAATATCAGGCGATCGTGCATGGCGCGCCGGATCAGGCCGATCCACGGCTGGGTGGGGTCAGGGGGGTGAGTTTCGAGCCCGGCAATGTCATGCGCATTACCACCCAGCTTGCCCGCCACAAAACCGACCGGCAGCGCCAGGCGGTGCTGTTTCAGGGCGGTCGCCACGCGGTAACCCGGGCGCGGCTTGAACAGGTCTTTGGCAGCCCCGCCCAGGCGGCGCTGGTCACCTGCTGGCTGGAAACCGGGCGCACCCACCAGATCAGGGTGCACATGGCCCATGCCGGCCATGGGCTGATCGGCGATCCGGTCTATGGCGGGCGGCGCCGGATCAGCGCCCGGGTGCTGGGCGCGGCGGCGGCCGAGGCGGCGCGCAGCTTTCCCCGCCAGGCGCTGCATGCGGCAACGCTGGGCTTTCGCCACCCGGTAAGCGGCCGGGAAATGTCGTTCAGCACGCCGATGCCCGAGGACATGCGCGCCCTGCTGGCCGCCCTGGCGGGCAGGGGCACATCTGCGTGAAATCGCCGCAATCCGCTTTCGCTTGCCGAAAATCCGGTTCATACTTTGTTAAAGTTCCGGGCGCATATGCTTGAAACGCGCCCGGGAGCGCCTATATGCAATGTTAATCCTTGCAACATGCGGGGAGAGACAGGGGGTCCGAACCTATATGAGCAATTACAGGAATTTGCCCGTCCCGACGCCGGAAGGGGGCCTGAACCGCTATTTGCAGGAAATCCGCAAGTTTCCCATGCTGGAGCCGGAAGAGGAATACATGCTGGCCA
>CAZPDV010000332.1:0-2403 GCA_964585355.1 uncultured Aliiroseovarius sp. | reverse complement strand
TTGACAGGCAATCCGGGTATTTCGCCTTCCGATCAACCAGATCGCGGCGTCAAAACACCCGGATTGCCTGCCAAAATGGGCACGCGCCGGGAGCGCAAGGTAAATGAGGTCAGGCCCTATAGCAGGTTGCTCACATCGACCCGGCCGAAGCTGCCGAACAATTGCTGCAGGAAGCCGATGCCCTTGACATTGGCCTCGGTCACCCGGCGCGACAGGACGATCACCCGGCCGCGCTCCAGCCCGAACCGCTCGACATTGCTGACCACGCCCTTGTCGTCAAAGCTGATCGCCACCACCTGGCGGTCGATCTCCTCGGGTTCGCGATAGGCGAAGTGGCGAAACCGGCTCTGGGTGTAATACCAGGCGCCATCGGTGAGCAGGCCGGACGTGCCCGGCGCCCCGATCGAGGTCTTGAGCGTTTCGCGGGTATCGGCGCCGATGATGATCGCGTCCAGCGCGTCCTGCGGCGGAATATAGCCATGGTTCTGGTATGTCGCGCTGCACGCACTCAGGGTCACGGCCAGAAAAATCGCCGCCATTGCCCTGACAATCCGGCTCACCCCCATCATCACGCCCCTTGCCTTGTGCTGCTCTTGCCCCTATCGGCTTACAGAAGGATAGCGCAGCGTTCAAGAAATGAAAACAGCCATGCCACAAAGCCCGACCTTCAGCCATGTGATACCGGTTGCCTCGCTACCGCGCGGGGGGGCGCGCAAGATCGCGCTCATTCCCGACCCCGCGCAGCTGGCGCTGATCCGCGATGCGCTTGACCTTCAAGGGCTGCGCAAGGTGGCGTTGCGCGGCACGCTGTCGCCCGAAGGCGCGCGCGACTGGCGGCTTGACGCCACGCTGGGGGCGACGGTGGTCCAGCCCTGCGTGGTCACGCTGGCCCCGGTCACCACCCGGATCGACGAGAAGGTGACCCGGATCTGGCGCGCCGAGATGGCCGAGCCCGACCCCACGCTCGACGAGGTGGAAATCCCCGAACAGGTGGACGAAGAGCCGCTGGGTCGCTCGATCGACCTGGGCGCGGTCCTGGTCGAGGCGCTGGCCCTGGCGCTGCCGGCCTGGCCGCGCGCCCCCGGCGCCCATCTGGACGAGGCGGTTTTTGCCGCCCCCGGCGTGACCCCGATGCGCGATCAGGATGCCCGCCCCTTCGCCGCCCTGGCCGGGCTGCGCGCCAGCCTGCCAAAGGACGATAGCCCGGATGAAGAAAGCTCCTGACAGGTGCGGACAAACGGGTGCAGAAAACCGCTTGCAAATGCGCCAATTCCCACTATGTTCCCGGCCTTCTGATCAAGATGGGTTGGACACGCCGCGCAGATGCGCGTAAGAGCGGTCGTAAATCCAGAAACACCGGGCCGAGCGCCCCCGAACGTAAAGGTTGAGACATGGCCGTCCAACAGAACAAAGTATCCAAATCCCGCCGCAACAACCGGCGCGCGCATGACGCACTGGTGGCGGCCAACCCGCAGGAATGCTCCAATTGCGGCGAAACCAAGCGCCCGCATCACGTCTGCCCCTCCTGCGGCCATTACAACGACCGCGAAGTGGTCTCGATGATCGACGACGCGCTGTTTGACGACGAGGATGCGGCGTAAGCCGCAGTTCAGGCTCGCCCATGCCCTGCATGTCTGATACCCTTGTCTGAAGGGACGGACAGAAATGCAAGACGGCACTGAAAACACGACGAAAACCACGATCTCGGTCGATGCCATGGGCGGAGACCGGGGGCCGGTCGTGGTCGTGGCCGGGCTTGACCTGGTGGCGGCGCGTGACCCCGACCTGCATTTCCTGCTGCACGGGCCGCGCGACGTGCTGGAGCCGCTGGTGGCCAGGCGCAGGCGGCTGGCCGGGCGCTGCACGATTCGCCATGCCGAAGAAATCGTCTCGATGGACGACAAGCCCAGCCAGGTCATGCGCAAGGGGCAGAACACCTCGATGTGGTCCACCATCGAGGCGGTTCGCGACCACGAGGCCGATGTGGCGGTCAGCTGCGGCAATACCGGCGCGCTGATGGCGGTTTCGATGATTCGCCTGCGCAAGCTGCCCGGCGTCAATCGCCCGGCCATTGCCTGCCTGTGGCCGTCGCGCAATCCCGGCGGCTTCAACATCATGCTGGACGTGGGCGCCGATATCCGCGCCGATGAATGCGACCTGACCCAATATGCCCTGATGGGGGCCTCCTATGCGCGCAACGGGCTTGGCCTTGCCCGCCCGCGCGCCGGCCTGCTCAATGTCGGCACCGAAGAGCACAAGGGCCGGCCCGAGCTCAAGGCCGCCAACGAGCTGATCGCCAAGGCGGCGCAAAAGGCCGATTTCGAATATGTCGGATTTGTCGAGGGCGGCGATATCCCGTCGGACCGGGTGGACGTGATCGTGACCGACGGCTTTACCGGCAAC
>CAZPDV010000331.1:0-2407 GCA_964585355.1 uncultured Aliiroseovarius sp. | reverse complement strand
CATTGGTGGCGGCGATCTCGGCCAGCACCGCCTCGGGGTTGCGGCCCTGCCGGGCGATCGCCTCGGCCAGCGTCATGGTGCCGGATCGGATCGCCAGCAGATCGGCCAGCGCGTCCTTCTGTGGGTCCACCGCCTCGAAGCGCGGCGGGGACCACTCGACCGGCACGACAGGGCTCGGGATCCTGCCCGCGGCCCAGGCGGCCTCGGTGAACCAGCGCCAGAGCGGCGCGCAGCACATGGGGATGAAGAGCTGCCACTGCACGGCGTCGATCATGCGCCGGAACTCCACCAGCCCCGCCCGGATCGAGGAATAGTTCACCTGGCTCAGATCACCCGTCAGCAACTCGTAGGGCACGCGGAAGCCCGCGGCGATGGTGTGCAGGCTCGCGCGCTTGTACTCGGCGTAGCCGCCCGTGGCCGCGGGCTGGTTGAAACGGATGTCCTTGCCGCCGCGGGCATAGGCGATCAGGCCGGGCTCGAACTGCTCGACCCGGTTGCCCTCGGCATCCACCACCACCGGCGCAATGCCCTGCTGCGCCTCGTCGTCGCCGAACACGATGGCGGTCACGCAGGCCTCGGTCTTCTTGCGCACGATTTCTGCCACCTCGTAATCATCGAGATCGCGTAAGGACCGAATGACTGGCGCGCCCCAGGGCACGCCGCGCGCCTGCGTGCGCTGTTTTTCATAGACATGGGCGATGTCGGTGGCCGGAACGGGCTTGCTTTGCACGCTGCCCGTGAGCCCCGCCGCGCCATTGCCGGGGTGTTCGGCAAACAGCCAGTAGGCCCGCCGCCAGCCGAGCGCATCAAACGCGATCCCCTGGATGATGCGCTCCTTGCCTTGCGCGCCGGCCTTGGTGCTGTCCAGAAAATCCGCCTCCAGCACCTGCAATTGCAGCGGCACGCTCAGCCCGTCGCGCGCCCGTCGCGGCCGGCGACGCACCAGAACCTCGCCCGCCTCGATCATCTCGCGGCAGATCAGGGTCTGCAGCCCGTAGAAGTCGAGCTGCCCGTCGGCGTCGCACTCAAAGCTCCAGTCCTCGAACAGCCGGTCGACGGTGCGATCCAGCGCCGCGTCTCCGCTGGCCGCGCGCGGCATGATCCCGGCGCCGATGATGTTGTTGGCCAGCACCGAGACCGCCTTGGCCGCATGCGGGTTGTTGCGCACGAGATCGCGCATCCGGTCGCGCAGCAGGGCACCTGCCGTGGCAATCTCGTGATCGGCCGAGCTGCCCGGCGTGCGCCAGCCATCGGTGCGCCGGCCCCGCGCCGCGCCGTCATAGCCGCGCGCCAGCATCTCGAAGGCCTGACGCGCCATGACACGCCGGGCCGCCGTTCGCGGTGCGATCCCGGCAAGCGCGCGGTCGAACCAGCCGGGCTTCATCCGCGCGCGCCCCGCTTGAAGCCGGCAAAGCCCGCCACCGGCAGGGGCCTGTTTGCCCCCGCCATCTCGCGTTCGATCGTGCGGATGCGGCCCAGCAGGTCTTCTGCGCTTCCGTATTCCACGGTCTTGCCCTCGTAACTCACCCGCGTGGTGCCGCGGGCATAGGCGCGCCGCAAGGCGGCGAGTTCCGCGTCAGTCCAGTCACTCATCTTCAGAGCCATCCCTTTCTGCGCCCGAGCCAGTCGGACGGGCGTGTCGTCTGTGGCGGCCTCTCGGGCCGCCCGATCCTTCCGGCGGGCGGTGCCTCACCCACCGGCACACCGAGCTGATCTTCGAGATCGGCCCAGGTTGCCTCGCCCCAGCGATCGGCTCCGGCAATCCAGGCGGCGGCACGGGCATAGATGCGGCAGTCCAGTGCCTCGTTGCGCTCGCGGATTTTCTGCCACTCGAGCTTCGCAAAGCCGCGGCGGTTTCTGACCGTCACCAGCTGTTCGGCCACCAGCTGCCTTATCCACTCGCTGTCGGTCCACTGCGGCAGGTGAATGCTGCCCGGCGCAAATGTTGCACCTTCCTCCAGTTCCTCGGGCGTTGGCCGTGGCAGGCGCAGAAAGCGGTAGGTCTCGGCCTTGAAGGTCGAGACCGCCACCGTCCACAGCCGCGCGCCCCGGCGCAGGCGCTTGCCGCCCGCCGTTGCATCCACAAAGGTCGGCCCCGACACGGGCGCGGCACGGTTGAACCCCTCGGCGCCCTTGACCGGGGCCACCTGCGCAAAGCCATTCGCCCGCGCCCAGGCATAGACGGCCGAGGTCTCATAGCCCGTATCGATCGCCAGCCGCGCAAGCCCAAGCTCTGCCCCGCCCTCATGCCGCCAGTTGCGCCCCAAGAGATCGGTCAGCCGCTGCCAGCAGGTGGGGTCACCCGGACCGCCTTCGATCACCACGTGATCGATCAGCCAGCTTTCCAGCCCACGGCCCCAGGCCCAGACATCGACCTCGATCCGGTCCTTCTGCACGTCGGCCCCGG
>CAZPDV010000330.1:0-2407 GCA_964585355.1 uncultured Aliiroseovarius sp. | reverse complement strand
GTGGCATTTCGGTATCAACGGTTGGGAAACATGGGCGACAAAGGGCTGGGGGCTTGGGCGGCCAACCTCGTGCTGGTCAGCATCTTTGCCGTTGCCGGCCTGGTCCCCTATCGCTGGCGGGTGCCGCTGATCGGCTGGATCACCGCCAACGTGCTTGCCCCCCTGACCGGCCGGCATCGCATCGCCATCGACAACCTGGCGCTGGCCTGCCCGGACCTGTCCCCGGCCCAGGCCCGACGGATTGCGCGGCGGGCGGCCGACAATGCCGGGCGCACGATGATCGAGATGTATGCCGGGGCGCCATTTCTGCGCCGCGCCCGGCGGGCACCGATGACCGGGCCGGGGGTGGAGGTGCTGGAAGCGGCGCGGCAGGCCGGGCGCCCGATCATCGCCATTTCCGGCCATTTCGGCAATTATCACGTTTGCCGGGTGGCCTTTTCCGAGGCGGGGCATTCGGTCGGATCGCTGTACCGCCCGATGGCAAACCCATATATCAACCGCCATTATGCGGCGCATCTTGAGGCCCTGTCCAAACCCAATTTCGTGCAGAGCCGCCGCGGCATGGGCGGGATGATCCGGCATTTGCGCCGGGGCAACATGCTGGCCCTGCTATCGGATCAGCGCGACGCCAACGGCGCGCCGCTGCGGTTCTTTTCGCACCCGGCGCTGACCCCGCTTTCGGCCGCCGAACTGGCGCTGAAATACGATGCCCTGCTGATCCCGGCCTATGGCATACGGCAGGAAAACGGGCTGGATTTCGAGGTGCGGCTGGAGCTGCCGATCGCGCATAGCGACCCGCAGACGATGATGCAGGATTTTCTGGACGGGCTTGAGGCCATGGTGCGGCGCCACCCGGAGCAATGGCTGTGGATGCACCGGCGCTGGCTGATGGAACCGGCGCGCCCCGACAGCACCGGCTGATCAGCGCGCCCGGACCGCGCCGAGGATTTCGCCGGGGCCCTGGCGTTGCAGGAAAAGCGCGACCGCATCGGCGCTGTTCACCGGCACTTCCACGCTGAACCTGCCGCGCCCGTCCCAGCTGCCGATCTCACGCATCGAGGTGACGACATTTGCATAATCAATTGTTTTCCCGGCGTTTTCCCCGCCCCGGATGCGCACGCTTGCGCCTTCCATATAGGTCACCAGCATCACCATCAGATCATCGGGCAGCGGCGCGTGGCTTACCGATTGCACGTCAAGGCGCACGATGCCATCGGACCGGGTGGCGCGCATCTCGACCCGCGCCGGCGCGTCGCGGTACATTTCGATATAATCGACCACATCCATCGGCTTGGCGCCGATCACGTTTTCCTTGCCGGCAATGATCATCTGCGGCGTATAGATCGAGCGCATGCCCGCCGCCCGGGCATAGGCCTTTTGCCGGTCGGTATGTTCGGGCCGGGCAAAGGTGTCGGGCCAGCCGATATAATCCCAGTAATCCACATGCAGCGACAGCGCCAGCACGTCGTCGCGCCGGGCCAGCCGCGCCAGGAATTCATCCGCCGGCGGGCAGGAAGAGCAGCCCTGCGAGGTGAACAATTCCACCACCACCAGCGGCCGCTCGCCCGCCTGGGCCGGCGTGCCGGGCATGGCCGCCCACAAAACCAGAGCCATCAGGCCCGCGATGATCCGCATGCTTGTCTCCATCTGTTGCCCTTGCTTACCCCAACCGGAGGCCTGCCGCCAATCAAGGTTTTGCGAGAATGGCGTGCGCTTTTCTGACGCTGCCGTGAGACGAATTTTCCGGCTTGCCATTCGGTGTACCGTTGCATACATTGGATTTCAATTCCATAATGCTTGCCAAAGCCCGCCCGCCGGGGCACATCAGGCGGCAAGCATATCAGCCGCAACAAAGGACACGCCATGCCCATTCAAGTTGGTCAGGACAATGCCAGCACCCGCCGCACCCTCACGGTCGGCGACAAGGAATACGCCTTCTATTCGATCAAGGCCGCCGAGGCCGCGGGGCTGGGCAGCTTCTCGCGCCTGCCGGCGGCGCTCAGGGTCGTGCTGGAAAACATGCTGCGATTCGAGGATGGCGGGCGCACGGTCGGGCTCGATGACATCCGCGCCTTTGCCGAATGGGCCGAGAAGGGCGGGCGCAACCCGCGCGAAATCGCCTATCGCCCGGCCCGGGTGCTGATGCAGGATTTCACCGGCGTGCCGGCGGTGGTGGACCTGGCCGCCATGCGCGACGGCATCATCGAGCTGGGGGGGGATGCGGAAAAGATCAACCCGCTCAACCCGGTGGACCTGGTGATCGACCATAGCGTGATGATCGACAATTTCGGCACGCCGCGTGCCTTTCAGTTGAATGTCGAGCGTGAATACGAGCGCAATATCGAGCGCTACACCTTCCTCAAATGGGGCCAGTCGGCGTTCAACAATTTCCGGGTGGTGCCGCCGG
>CAZPDV010000329.1:0-2417 GCA_964585355.1 uncultured Aliiroseovarius sp. | reverse complement strand
AACCGGCGCAAGCACGCCGCCTGCACATCCGAAAATCGCTAAATACCGGGCGAATCTCACCACTTCCTGCTCCTTGCTTTTCGTCTTTCCGGTATAGATCATCTTTGTCAGGCCTTGCAGCAAAAATCGTAACCGAAGTTCAGTTCGGGCGACTTCGCAACACAGGTTCCAGACTTACGCCACGTTATCGGCCCCAGCACTGCGGGAAATGCTATGCTGTCATGGTCAGGGATAGCAGAGAGGCATGCCATGTCGCTTTTGACAGATACCACGGGCTGGGCCGGCGACGAGCATCGCATGTTTGCGGAAATGGCCGGTCGGTTCCTGGCCGATGAGCTGGCCCCGAATATCGACAAATGGGTTGCCGATGGGGTGGTCGGGCGCGATTTCTGGCGCAAGGCTGGCGCCACCGGGATCATGGGCGGCGCGGTGGCGGAAGAATTCGGCGGGGCCGGTGGCGATATCGGCTTTGACGCCATTGCGCTTTACGAACAGGCGCGGCTGGGCGATGTGAACTGGGGGTTGGGGATCCAGTCCATCGTGATCCATTACATTGCGAATTATGGGTCGGACGAACAGAAGGTACGCTGGCTGCCGCGGCTGGTTTCCGGTGAAATGATCGGCGCGCTTGCCATGACCGAGCCCGGCACCGGCTCGGACCTCAAGTCGGTCCGCACCAGCGCCCAGCGGGACGGCAATATGTACCGGGTCAACGGCTCCAAGATTTTCATTACCAACGGCGGCAGTGCCGATCTGGTGATCACCGTGGCCAAGACCGACCCGGATGCCGGGGCAAGGGGGGTTTCCCTGATCGTGGTGGAAACCGCCGATCTTGCCGGGTTCCGCCGGGGCAAGCCTTTGAAAAAACTGGGCATGAAGGGCAATGATACGGCCGAATTGTTTTACGAGGATGTCAAGGTGCCGTTGACCAACCTGCTGGGCGGCGAAGAGGGGCAGGGATTTTACCAGCTGATGAAGCAACTGCCGTGGGAGCGCCTGCTGATCGCCATTCAGGCGCTGGGCGCGATGGATTTTGCCCTGGAGCAAACCGTAAAATATGTGCAGGAGCGCAAGGCGTTCGGTCAGCGGGTGATGGATTTTCAGAACACCCGCTTCAAACTGGCCGAATGCAAGACCCGGACCGAGGTCCTGCGTGCCTTTACCCAGGACAGTATCGGCAAGCTGATCCGTGGCAGGCTGGATGCGGCAACCGCCTCGATGGCAAAGCTTTACGGTTCCGAGGCGCAAGGGCAGGTGATGGATGAATGCCTGCAATTGTTCGGTGGCTATGGCTACATGTCGGAATACCCGATTTCGCGCGCCTATGCCGATGCGCGTGTGCAGCGGATTTACGGCGGCACCAATGAAATCATGAAGGAACTGATCGCCCGGAGCCTCGATGTCTGAGGGCGGAAAGGGGCCGCTTGCCGGCTTGCGCGTGGTCGAAATGGCCGGCCTTGGCCCGACGCCTTTCGCCGCCATGTGGCTGGCGGATATGGGCGCGGATGTGGTGCGGATCGAGCGGCCGGGGCTGACGCCGCTGATCCCGATGCGCCATGACGTCCTGAACCGGGGGCGGGGGCATGTGGTTCTGGACCTGAAAAATCCGGATGATCTGAACCAGGCCCGGGCCCTGATTTTGCGTGCAGATATCCTGATCGAAGGCATGCGCCCCGGGGTGATGGAGCGGCTGGGATTGGGGCCCGATGTCTTCACCGCCGAAAACCCGGCGCTGATTTACGGGCGCATGACCGGTTGGGGGCAATACGGCCCGTTGGCGCAGATGGCGGGGCATGACATAAATTATATCGGCCTGACCGGTGCCTTGCACGCGATCGGGCCGGCCGAACGGCCGCTGCCGCCGCTCAACCTGCTGGGCGATTTCGGGGGCGGCGCGATGTATCTGGTTGCCGGGGTGCTGGCAGCGCTGCATGTGGTTCGTCAGACCGGCAAGGGCCAGGTGGTGGATTGCGCAATCACCGATGGTACGGCGCACCTGGCGGCGATGATATATGGCATGTACGGCTCTGACATATGGGCCGGCCGGCGTCAGGCCAATCTTCTTGACGGAGGCGCGCCATATTACAGCACGTATGAATGTGCCTGTGGCGGTTACATGGCGGTCGGGGCATTGGAGCCACAATTCTATTCCGAATTCGTGCGGCTTCTGGGGCTTTCCGAGATGGCATTGCCGGATCGGCTGAATCCGGAAAACTGGCCAGAGCTGCGCGCAATTTTCGCGGATGTGTTCAGGCAGGAAAGTCGTGATCACTGGAACGCTGTTTTCACCGGCAGTGATGCTTGCGTCACACCGGTTCTTGCCTTGGATGAAGCAGCCTCACACCCTCACAATCAGGCGCGAAAAAGTTTCACGGTCCTGGATGACACGCGACAGCCGGGGAGCGCGCCGCACCTGT
>CAZPDV010000328.1:0-2418 GCA_964585355.1 uncultured Aliiroseovarius sp. | reverse complement strand
GCCCAACCCGCGCGAACCGGTCAGAACGCCGCGCTTCAAGATCATCGATTCGCGCTTGGCGGTCTCCCAGGTTTCATAGGCGCCGTTGGTTGCCGCCACCCCCATGATGGCAAGGTTGTTGTCCTTTTCGATCACCGCCAGAAGAACCTTGCCGTCAGTGGATTGAAGCGCGTCCTCGATCGGGGTGAGCAGCGTGCCCTGTGGCGCCGGGCTGGCCTGCGGCGCGCCTTTCCGGTTGAACCGGGCCAACAGCACGGCGGAATATTGCCGGGCTGCCTCAAGCGCCTTGCGGCCGGCGATCCCCGCATTCGGGTCATTGCCACAGGCCGCGAGCAGCCCGGCAAGAGCGACCGCCGCCGCGAGTTTGCCGCGCCCGCTCATCTCCAGAACCTGCCCCAGCGTTCGGCCAGTGCATCCTCATGCCCTTCCTGAACCCAGTCAAACAGCCGCCCGTCAACCTCAAGCCGGGCGCCGCCATCGCTGGAAAGTGAGCGGAGCGTGGTAGAGTTGGCCGCACGGGTGGGGGTGCCCAGGGCCCATTCCATCGGGATGGTAAAGCGTATCCCCTTGTCAAACGTGCCTTCGCCGAATTGTTCGGCCGAAAGGTTGGTGACGGTAGCATAGGCACCGACACGCCAGCCATTACCGAACACCCGGTCCACCGCGATTGTCGCACCATAATCGCCCGCCAGATACCGCCCCACATCCAGTTCGACCTGATAGCCCTGGTCAAAACTGTAATAGGCAGAAACATGGCCGGTCACGGTGGAGTAATCCCTGAAACCGAAAAGCTGGTTGTAGTCGCGCTGCTTGACCCAGTTGAGTTCGGCGCCAAGGGCGAAGCGGCTGTCCACCCGCTTCCACAGCAGCTCGGTCGAAATGCCCGCGAACATCGGCTCGAGATAACCCAGGGTCACCCGGCCATAGAGGTTGGGCGCGGGGCGCGTGTACCAGGCAAGGGTCAACCGCTCGATCGCCGGGTCGCCGGCCTGTGCATAGAGCGCGGCTTCCGAACGCACATGCGGGAGCACGGAATCAAACGTATCGCTGCTCTGGTTCAGGTTTCCGGCAATCTTCTTGATGACCGACCCCGACAGGATCAGCCCCGGCGAAATTTCGTAACGCCCGGCAAAGCGCAGGCCGATATCGGCGCGGACCGGGTAGTTCGGGTCAAAAAGACCAACCGTCAGGTAGGGCTGAATCGACCAGGTGAGTTTCGGGTAGATATCCGGGTTGGCAACCAGGTTGGCGGTGTCACGGCCGGCGGGGTCTGAAATGCTGACATGACGCAGCATCTCGGGTGCCGGGGCGTGTTCCAGCGCCTCGACATCGCTGCGGCTCATGGTGACCGAGGACAGGGGCACGCCATTTTCCATAAGGGTCACGGTGAAGGTTTCCACCGAAGCGGGAAAGGCCCGCGTCATCATCCGCGCCACCCGCCCGATTGCTTCGGGATGTGCGCCGTAGCGCAGGTTGGTCACGCGTATCTCGGCGCTGGTTGCGGAAAGCGACATGGATTCGAGCACCAGCCCGTCTTTCTGCATCGCCGCGGCCAAGGCCGAGCGGATGTCGGGCTCGGCGGTTGGGTCGGTGGTCCAGGCCGTATCCCATGCCTGGGGATTGGTCGCGCGTGCAGGCCTGGGCCGGACCGGCAGCGGCGCGCTCTCGCGCCCGGTGAGCAGGGTCGGTCTGTTCGGGTCGGCCATAATGCTGAACTGCAAGGCAAGCTTGGAGCCATACAGGTAATAGGCCGCCACATTGATGCCGGGAAACACTTGATAATTTGCACCGAAGCTGAACGGAGAAGGCGGGTTGAATACGCCGCGCGCATCTTCTCTCACATAACTATCTGATGAATATTCGGCCATGAGGGTCAGCTTGTCGTTGACCCGATAGGAAACCCCGCCAAAGGGGGCAACCGGCCCGCGAAACCATTGCCGATAATGAATGGTGCCGCCAAGCCCAACACTGATCGGTGGTCGCACACCAAAAGGCGCACCAAGCGCGCCACGCGACCCAAGGCGACCCCATCCAAGTCCGCCAGTCAGCCGCAGTCGATCGCCGAGCAGAGATTTCGTGGCCACCACATATTCACCGGAATAGAGCCCGGTTCCGAGAAAATCGTTGATCCCGATCTTGATTGCCGGCAAGGTATCGGTTTCATCAAGGATGCGATACGCCAGATCAAGGCTGCGGTCGGTATAGATCGGGAGGACCGGCGAGTAACCGACCAGGCTTGAATAGCGAAACGAGATCGACAGCCGCTGGTTGACCTGAAAGTTGAGCGTTGCACGCCCGATCTTGCCAAAACTGCCATAGGTCAGGCTGAAGGCCCCCTCCGGGGCAACTTCGGCGCTGGGCATGTCGATCAGCCCCGGCGTGCCCTGCATCGAAAAGGCGGTGCTGATTGTGGATGTC
>CAZPDV010000327.1:0-2436 GCA_964585355.1 uncultured Aliiroseovarius sp. | reverse complement strand
CGAGGGAGCCATGGACCAGGCCCAGGCGATCGAATGTTTTGCCGCGCTGGCGCAGAATTCGCGGCTTGCGATCCTCAAGCTGTTGATGCGCCAGACGCCGGGCGAGCTGCGGGTCGGTGACATTTCCCGGCAGCTCGGCATCGTGCCCTCAACCCTGTCGGGGCATCTGAGCGTGCTGCGCCGCTGCGGCCTGCTGCAATCGCGGCGCAAACAGCGCGAGATCTTCTATTCCGTCGATCTGGAAACCATCAACGACCTGATGCTGTTCATCGTCGAGGAATGCTGCAACGGCAACATGCAAAGCTGTGAAAAGACCCTCCGGCTGTTTCAGGCCGGGGCGGGGGATTCGCCCCCGTGATCCCCCCGCCCGCAAGCCGGTCGCAAGACCAGCCACTCCATCGGTCTCTTGCGCCCTTCCGAGCAAACAAGCCACCGCTCGTCGTCCCTGAGATCGGCCAGTTCCGAAAACCCGGAGAGGTCGCGGGCACCGGGAACCAGGGTTTCGACCGAAAACCGCGCGCTGGCGCGTTCTTCAAGCGCCGTGCGCCGGGCCGCGCCATCGGCAAAAAACCAATCGTGCAGTTCGATCACCACCACGCAATCGCTGAACAGCTCCAGCATGGCGTCATCGAGAAAATCGAACTCTGCCCCCTCGATGTCAATCAGCACCACGGCAGATTTCAGATCTTCCGGCGTCACATGACGCGCAATCGCCGCCGCATCGGCGGTGCCGTGAATCGCCACCCGGTCGCGCACGCCGTTCACTTCGGCGGTATCGGCGATCACCTTGCGGCCGAAGTCCGAGCGCTCAAAGCTGCAGGACCTGGCAAACAGCCCCTGGCTGACCACACCGATGCTGTAATACCCGTCCGCCGCGCCGATATCCATGAACAGGTCGCGCCCGGCGCTTTCTTCGGCGATCACCTCCAGCACTTCCTTTTCATAAAGCCCCAGGATCATGGCGCCCCGGTCCAGCGCGCCCCAACGCGACAACCGGGAAAAGGCGAACCCCTTGAGCGGCCCATAGGCAACGCGGTTCCGGTGCTGGTGCGCCAGGCGCCGGCTCAGCCGCCGCCGGATATCCCTGGGCCCCTCGACCAGGCCGAGCCTGCCAAGTACCTTGGTGGTTACATATCTGATCCTGCTCAAATCTGCCTGCCCCTGTTGCACCGCATTTGGCAAGGCGCATTGCCTTTATCGGCAAACGCCCGGTCTCCGGCGATGGTTGAAGTGGTGAGCCGTGCAGGATTCGAACCTGCGACCCACTGATTAAAAGTCAGTTGCTCTACCAACTGAGCTAACGGCCCACTGCGAGGGGGTGCCTACCGCCCGGCCCGGCGCGGGTCAAGCCAAAAATCGGCGAAAAGCGCCCGCCGGGTGGCAAAGCCGCCATGAGAAGCGTATATGGCGGCTGATCAGCGGGAAAGATGGCGACATGGCGTTTGAATTCATGAAGTGGCACGGGGCGGGCAACGATTTCGTGATCGTTGATTCCCGCAGCCACGGGCCGCGGATGAATGCACGGCTGGCGGCCGCTCTGGGCGACCGGCACAAGGGGGTCGGCTTTGACCAGCTGGCCGAGATCCGCGATTCGGACGCTGCCGATATTGCGCTGGATTTCTGGAATGCCGATGGCTCGCGCGCCGGGGCCTGCGGCAATGCCACCCGCTGCGTGGCGCGCTACATGATGGATCTGACCGGGCAGAGCAGCCTGACCATCCGCACCCGCCGCGGCCTGTTGCAGGCGACCGATGAGAACGGCGCGGTCTGGGTCAACATGGGCGCGCCGCAGCTTGACTGGCGCGAGGTGCCGCTGGCCGGCCCCGCCGATCTGGCCGCCCTGCCGATCGAGGGCGCCCCCGCCGCCGTGGGCATGGGCAACCCGCACATGGTGTTCGTGGTCGGGGATGCCGAGGCCGAGGATCTGGCCGGGCGCGGCCCCGCGCTTGAGCATCACCCGCTGTTTCCCGAGGCCACCAACGTGGAGTTTGTCAGCCTTGCCGGCCCGGACCGCCTGCGCATGCGGGTGTGGGAACGCGGCACAGGCATCACCCTGGCCTGCGGCTCGGGCGCCTGTGCCAGCGCGGTGGTGGCGGCGCAAAGGGGCCTGACCGGCCGGCGCGTAAGCATCGAGGCCGATGGCGGCAGGCTCGAAGTGGACTGGCGCGCCGATGGCGTCTGGCTGTCCGGCCCCACCGCGCATGTCTTTGACGCGGCGCTGACGCCCGCCTTCCTGGCGGCGCTGTCATGAAGCCGCCGGTCTTTTCCACCCAGGGCTGCCGACTCAACGCCTATGAGACCGAGGCGATGAAGAGCCTTGCCGCCGAGGCCGGGATCGGCGATGCGGTGATCCTCAACACCTGCGCCGTCACCGCCGAGGCGGTGCGCAAGGCGCGCCAGGAAATCCGCCGCCTGCGTCGGGCAAACCCGCAGGCA
>CAZPDV010000326.1:0-2449 GCA_964585355.1 uncultured Aliiroseovarius sp. | reverse complement strand
AGGGCGCGGCCGAAAGGTGGTCGGCATGGGCATGGGTTTCGATCAGCCATTCCAGCTTCAGGTCGTTGTCCTGAATATAGGCGATGATCTCATCGGCGCTTTCATGGCCGGTGCGCCCGGCGGCATAGTCGAAATCCAGCACGCTGTCGATCACCGCACAGGCATTCGTGGTGGGATCCTTGACCACGTAAGAGATGGTGTTGCTGTCCTCGTCAAAGAAGGCCTTGACCTCGGGTTTGATCGTGCTCTTGCTCACGGTATCACGCATTTTTTCGGTCCTTGTTCTGAAACAGGCCCGGAATGGTCCGGGCCGTGGTTAACATTCAATTTATTGCATGTGTTCAGAAATACAAGATCCGGGTTGATATATGATGAATATATGATGAAAACGCTCGGATTTGTCGCAGTTTTCAGAACGCCACCGCCTCCTGCACGATCGAATCGAGCAGCGCCTCGACCTCCTGCATGATCCCCGCCGGATAGCGGTGATAGCCGATCTGCACCTGCCCCGCCCGGTCATAGACAAAGATCGAATAGGGGCACCAGGCAATGTTGGTCGGGTCCGCCTCGAGCACCTTGCGGCTGAGCCGGGCCGAGCAGAACAGGTAAATCTTGGCATCGTCGTAAATCGTCACATCCGAGCCCACATCGGCCTTGGTCCGTTCCAGCATCTCGCCGGAATTGGACACATAGTCGATCACCAGCCCGGCCCCGACAATGGCGTTTTCCACGCTCGAAGCCGCCTCCTCGAACGTGCCGTCATAGGGATAGAGCACATAGCCCGGATCGCTGTCCGCGCCCGCCTGGGCCACCTGGCCGGTCAGCACAAAGGCAAGTATTATCAACAGGTTTCGCATCATATCCGGTTCACTTCCACAAATCCACTTCCAGCCCCTGGGCACGCATCTCATCCCCGCGTGCCTGCACGAAACGCTGAAAATTCGGCTCTTGCTTGTAGGCATCCCAGGCCACGTATTCCAGCGCGCGGGCATGGTGGAACGGCTTGAAATATCCCGGCAGCACGAAAACCAGCGCATCCTGCGGGTCGGCGGCGTCGCTGGCAAAGAACAGCGTGGTCGGGGTGAAACTTGCCCCCCAGCGGCGCACCAGCTCCTTTTCGGTCATCACGGTACCGTCGAAATCGGTCGCCTCGCGGTCGCCCCACATGTTGAGCTGCACCACATAGTAATTCTCGGTGATCAGATCGACGATCTCGGGCCGGTTGAAATTGACCTCGTGCATTTCCTTGCAATAGGGGCAGCCGCGCTGCTCGATGATCACCATCAGATCCTTGCCCTGGGCGCCGGCCTCGGCCAGATCCTCGCGCATGTCCAGAAAGGTATCGGCAAACCAGGGCTGCTTGTGCAACCCGTCATCGCCCAGATCCTGAGCGGCGGCCGCACCGGCCAGCCAGATCAACAGAATGCTCAAAACCGATGATATGACGCGCATCTTTCCCTCCCTGATCGTCGGCCTGACCCCCCGAATCGAAAATTCGCCTCCTCCAAGGTCATGTCTCCCGGATCGCCTGCGATCCGGTTCGCGCCCGACCCCGCCCCCAAGGCGGGCGCGAATTGGTTGCGCGGTTCCAACAGCTTGCCAGCCTTGCGAACGGGCAAGCGTCGTACAGGTCGCAGCGCGCCCACCCCGGGGTCGGGCGCGAACCTGTGGTTCCGGGGCCAATGCGCCTTTCCTTTTCAGCACATTAGCACGACTTCGGCCCAGCCCCAAATCACGGAAGCGTTGCGCCGCCCTCAGGTGCCCACCACCTTGATCGAATTGTTGGGCGGCACGCTCACCGTGCCCTGCTTGCGAATGTGGCTCTCGACCACGTCCCAGATCTCCGGCCCCTCGGTGCCCTGGTTGACGCTGGCCCAGCCGGCCACCACATAGCTGCGGTTCGGGTCGATCGGCTCGCCGGTCTTGAGGAAGGTCAGGTCCGAGAATCGCTCGCCCTGGGGCTTGGACACGTCAATGGTAAAGTCCATGCCGCCCACGCGCACCATGTCGCCGCCCTGCTGATAATACGGGTCTGGGTTGAACAGGTTGTCGCCCACATCCTCAAGGATCAGCTTGATCCGCTCGCCGGTCATCTCGGTGCGATAGGCCTGACCGTAAGTCATTGAGGTAACGTTGAAAATATCCTCGCGCGTGATATTGTCACCGGGCAGCAGGCTCGGCCCCCAGCGCACGCCGGGGCTCATGGCGATCTCGGCCTCGCGCTCGCTCAGAAGCGCCTCCAGGATCAGGTCGTCCCAGGTGCCGGCAAAATTGCCGCGCCGATAGAGCAGGCTGTCGGTCTGGCCGATCACCTCGTCAAGCTCGGCCTTGAACGGCGCCCGCTCGGCCTCGATGGCGGCGGCGACCTCGGGATCAGGCGCGATCACATCCGAGAAAATCGGGATCAGCTTGTGGCGGAAACCCATCATCCGCCCGTCGCGCACATCCA
>CAZPDV010000325.1:0-2458 GCA_964585355.1 uncultured Aliiroseovarius sp. | reverse complement strand
CGTCACCCGCTGGGCGCGCAGGCCTTCCTGCCGATGCAGGCCACGCCCTTCCTGGTGATCGTGGCCCCGGACGAGGGCGGCCTGCCGGGCACGCCGCGCGCCTTTGTCACCGCCCCCGGTCAGGGGGTGAGCTACCTGCGCGGCACCTGGCACGGGGTGCTGACGCCGCTTTCGGAACCCGCCCTCTTTGCCGTGGTGGACCGCATTGGCGAGGGCGACAATCTGGAAGAGATGCACCTCGACACGCCTTACATCATTGAAAAATAACCAGATAACAAGAACCCGGCGAACGGGAAACATCAACAGTGAAGGGAGAAACACAAATGACGGATACGACCGCAAGGGACCTGCACAAGGATCCCGATTACATGCCACCTTTGACCCAGGCGGTGCCGCTGGGGCTGCAACATGTGCTGGCAATGTTTGCCTCGAACGTGACGCCTGCGATCATCATTGCCGGCGCGGCGGGCTTTGGCTTTGGCTCGGACCAGGGGGCGCTGGGTTTTCCCGACATGCGCTACATGATCCAGATGTCGATGCTGTTTGCCGGCATCGCCACGCTGTTTCAGACCATCGGCTTCGGCCCGGTGGGCGCGCGCCTGCCGATCGTGCAGGGCACCTCGTTTGCCTTTCTGCCGGTGATGATCCCCGCCGTGGCCGGCGGCGGCACCGAGGCCATGGCCGGGTTGATGACCGGGGTGGTGATCGGCGGGCTGTTTCATTTCAGCCTGGGCACGGTGATCGGCAAGCTGCGCTTTGCCCTGCCGCCGCTGGTGACCGGGCTGATCGTGCTGATGATCGGCCTGTCGTTGCTGGAGGTCGGCATCAAATATGCCGCCGGCGGGGTGCCCTTGATGGGCAAGCCGGAATTTGGCAGCCTGGCCATGTGGGGCCCGGCGCTGGTGGTGATCGTGGTGACGCTTTTCATCAAGTTCACCTTCAAGGGCTTTTTGTCCATCGCCGCGGTGCTGATCGGGCTGATTGCCGGCTATGTCGTGGCCTATTTCATGGGCCAGGTGAACCTGGGCAATATCTCCAGGGCCGCGGCTTTCGAAGTGCCGGTGCCGTTCAAATGGGGGGTGCGCTTTGACTGGGCCATCGTCATCGGCATGTGCCTGATGGCGGTGATCTCGGCGATTGAAACGGTGGGCGATGTCTCGGGCATCACCAAGGGCGGCGCCGGGCGCGAGGCCACCGACAAGGAAATCCAGGGCGCGACCTTTGCCGATGGTCTGGGCACGGCGGTGGCCGGCGTGTTCGGGGGCCTGCCCAACACCTCGTTCAGCCAGAATGTCGGCCTGATCGCCATGACCCGCATGATGAGCCGCCACGTGGTCACCATCGGCGCGCTGTTCCTGATCGTTGCGGGCTTCATCCCCAAGGTCGGCGCGGTGATCAACACGGTGCCGATCAACGTGCTGGGCGGCGGTGTCATCATCATGTTCGGCATGGTGGCGGCGGCCGGCCTGTCGATGCTGTCCGAGGTGACCTGGAACCGCCGCAACATGGTGATCTTTGCCACCGCGCTGTCGCTGGGGCTGGGGCTCAAGCTGGTGCCGGAAGCGCTGCAGCATACCGGCAAGACCATGCAGATCCTGCTGACCTCGGGCCTGCTGCCGGCGGCGATCATTGCCATCGTGCTCAATCTGGCGCTGCCGGAAGATCTGGACTGAACGCACCAACCGGCGACCTGACGCGAAAGCCCCCGCCCCGGCGGGGGTTTTCCTTTGCCGGCACGGCATGCGGCAATCTGCCGCAGCCCGGTGAACTGCCACCACCCTGCCATTTTGGCAGCGTCCAGCACCGCCCAGTTTCTCGACATTTCCCGCCCGACGACGAAAACCGGACATTTTGTCATGCTTCCGGCCGGGGGCATTCGCCCTATCTAACTGTTTTTCAAGGATTTTCCAGACACAACCAATAAGCAACGTGATATGATCCCGCATGCAAGGGGTGCCAAGCATCCGCAGATCGAGACGGGGGGACACATGTCGCGACGCCTGCTTTTCATCGCCATCACCACGGCAGCGCTGGCCGGTTCGGCCCAGGCCCAGGTCAAGTTCATCGCCGGGGTGCATCCCGACCGACGGCCCGAGGGGGCGCCGGTGATCGCTTCCTATCCGAAGGATGCGGCCTGGTACCGGCGGGCCCTGACCGGCATCGTGCCCCCCTACCCCGCCAGCCTGCGTTTCCTTGAGGATCAGGGCGCCTGGTTCACCCCCTTCATCCATCCCGGCATGACCGGCCCCTATGACATTCGCGGCTGGCACCGCGCCCAATGATGCGCCCGCGCCCAATCCGCATGACGGTTTCTGGGAGAGCCCAGAATAAACGGCGAATAGCGAGGGCCGTCCGGCCCCGCGAAGGCGCCATTCACCCAACGAGGAGCTCAAAAGTATGAAGAAATCGATGAAAACTACTTTGGCAGCCATCTTGTGTTCGGGGTCTCTCATTGCGC
>CAZPDV010000324.1:0-2465 GCA_964585355.1 uncultured Aliiroseovarius sp. | reverse complement strand
ATCTTATTCCAACCTTGCAAAGTGTTGAACCCTTGCAAAAGCGCCTGCCGGGGGGCAGGCAGGCGCTGCCCGGCGGTGCCGGGCGAGCGGGCCGCGCGGGATGATGCCCGTCATGGGCGGCACCAAGCAGAAATGTTTCAGAACAGGCTGCCCTGATCGGGGGGCGTGTCCTTTTTGCGCGCGGGTTTGGTGCTGCCGATCTTCAGGCGGCCATCGGCAAATTCGATCTCCAGCGCCCGGGCCTTTTGGGCCGCCTCTTTCGAGGTCACCACGTGCCCGTCGCCGCGCACCACCGCATAGCCGCGCCTGAGGGTTTCGGTATAGCCGAGGCTCTGACGCATGCGTTCCAGCGCGTCGAGCCGGGCGCGGTGCGTCGCGGTATTCTGGGCGAGCGCGCGCCCGAGCCGCTGGTCAAGATCGCCAAGCCGGGTGCGCTCGGTCTCGATCTGCCCGCGCAGGCGGGCGGGGGTGAGCCGCTGCTCAAGGCCGGAGAGGTCGCGGCGGCGCTGTGCGGTTGCGCGGGCCAGCGCCGGGGTCAGCCGCGCTTCAAGCCCGGCCAGCCGGGCGCGCCGGTCCTCGATCCGGGCCGCGAACAGGCCCGGCCGCAGCCCGGCGCTGGCCCGGGTCAGGGCCACCCGCGCCGCCGCGGCACGCTGGCGCAGGGCCGAAGGCAGACGCTCGCCGGCGCGGTCAAGCCGCTGGCGCGGCGCGTCCAGCAGCGCCTCGGGCCGGGGCAGCGCCCGCGACAGGTCGGCCAGGCGCTGACGCCGGCGGGAAATGGCATCGCTCACCGCGCGCGACAGCCGCATGCCCTGTTCCTCGACCCAGGCCAGGAGCTCCAGCCGCACCGGCACGGCGATTTCGGCCGCCGCCGTCGGGGTCGGCGCGCGCTTGTCGGAAACGTAGTCGATCAGGGTGGTGTCGGTCTCGTGCCCCACCGCCGAGATCAGCGGGATCTGCGACGCCGCCGCCGCGCGGGCGACGATTTCCTCGTTGAAGCCCCACAGGTCCTCGACCGAGCCGCCACCGCGGGCCACGATCAGCAGGTCGGGCCGGGGGATGGCGCCGCCCGGCGTCAGGCGGTTGAAACCGGCAATCGCCGCGGCCACCTGCGGCGCGCAGGCCTCGCCCTGCACCGCCACCGGCCAGATCAGCACCTTGCGCGGGAAGCGTTCGCGCAGCCGGTGCAGGATGTCGCGGATCACCGCCCCCTGGGGCGAGGTGATGACGCCGATCACCTCGGGCAGGAATGGCAGCCGGCGCTTGCGCTCGGGCGCGAACAGGCCTTCGGCGGCGAGCTTTTTCTTGCGCCGCTCCAGCATCGCCATCAGCGCGCCTTCGCCCGCCACCTGCACGTCATCGACATTGAGTTGATATTTCGACTGCGAGCCAAAGGTGGTCATGCGCCCGGTGACGATCACCTCCATGCCTTCCTCGGGGCGGATCGACAGCCGCGCCACCTGGCCCTTCCAGCTGACCGCCGCCAGCACGTTGCGCTCGTCCTTCACGTCAAAATACAGATGCCCCGAGCGCGCCAGCATGACCCGCCCCACCTCGCCGCGCACCCGCACCCGGCCGAAAGTGCCCTCGATGGTGCGTTTGACCGCGCCCGAGATTTCGCTCACCGTATATTCCGGCGTGTTGCGGCCGGGCTCTTGTTCGTCGATCAGGCTCATGTGCATCCTTGTGCTGGAGACCCCGCAACCTTAGAACGCCGGGGACGGAAGGCCAAGCGGGGGAGCCATGAATATCCTGATTCTGGGCGGCGGCGGGCGCGAACATGCGCTGGCCTGGGCGGTCAAGCAGAACCCGAAATGCGACCGGCTGATGGTGGCGCCGGGCAATGCCGGGATCGCGGAGATCGCCGAATGCGCCACGCTGGACATCCTCGATGGCGGCGCCGTGGCCGAGTTTGCCGGCGAAAACGCGGTGGACCTGGTGATCGTCGGCCCCGAGGCGCCGCTGGCCGCGGGCGTGGCCGACCGGCTGCGCGCCGCCGGGATCGGGGTCTTTGGCCCCTCGGCCGCCGCCGCCCGGCTTGAGGCCTCCAAGGCCTTCACCCACGAGATCTGCGATGCCGCCGGGGTGCCGGCCGCCGGCTATGCCCGCTTTACCGATGCCAGCGCGGCGCGGGCGCATGTGCAAGCGCAGGGCGCGCCGATCGTGGTCAAGGCCGACGGGCTGGCCGCCGGCAAGGGCGTGGTGGTGGCCATGGACGAGGCAACGGCGCTGAACGCAGTGGACGAGATGTTTGCCGGAGCCTTCGGCGCGGCCGGCACGCAAGTGGTGATCGAGGAATTCATGGAGGGCGAGGAGGCCAGCTTCTTCGTGCTGTGTGACGGGACCGAGGCGCTGCCGATCGGCACCGCCCAGGACCACAAGCGCGTGGGCGAGGGCGACACCGGCCCCAATACCGGCGGCATGGGCGCCTATTCGCCGGCGCCGGTGTAGAGCGAGGCGCTGCA
>CAZPDV010000323.1:0-2466 GCA_964585355.1 uncultured Aliiroseovarius sp. | reverse complement strand
ATTTCGTCATGGGGCTGGGCGCGAAAGGGGTGATCAACCGCAAGGATTTCAACTGCTGGGGAGAGATGCCCACGGTCAACACGGACGAATACAAGGCCTGGTTCGCCGAGCTGCGCAAGTTCGGCAAGGCAATCTGGAACATCACCGGCAAGGGCAACAATGTGGACATGGTGTTCGAGCATCCCGGCCAGGCCACCTTTCCGGTGTCGGTTTTCGTCTGCAAGAAGGGCGGCATGGTGGTGATCTGTGCCGGCACCACCGGCTATAACCTGACCATGGATGCGCGCTATCTGTGGATGCATCAGAAGCGGGTGCAGGGCAGCCATTTCGCCCATCTCAAGCAGGCCGCCGCCGCCAACCAGCTGATGGTCGAGCGCCGGCTGGACCCGTCGATGAGCGAGGTGTTCGGCTGGGCCGATATTCCGGCTGCGCATATGAAGATGCTGCGCAATGAACACAAGCCCGGCAACATGGCGGTGCTGGTCCAGGCGCCGCGCACCGGGCTGCGCACTTTGGAGGATGTGCTGGAGGGTTGACGTGGGCCGGCGCGCAGGCCACAAGCCCGCCGCATGAGCAAACGCAGCCCCCACACCCCGCCGCCCGACCGGCACCCGACCGGCGCGCCCTGGCGCAACTTTTACGGTCGCCTCAAGGGCAAGGGGCTGCGCCCCGGCCAACAGGCGATGCTGGCCGAGGATCTGCCGCGCCTGTCGCCCGGCCCGGTGGGCTGGGAGGAAAACCCCGAGCGCGCGCCGCTTGACCTGCGCGCCCGCTTCGGCGACCGGCCGATCTGGCTGGAAGTGGGTTTTGGCGGCGGCGAGCATCTGGCGCACCAGGCAAGCCTGCACCCGGAGGTGGCCTTCATCGGCTGCGAGCCCTATCTGAACGGCGTGGCCATGTTGCTGGGCAAGCTGCGGGCCGGCGGGCAGGAAAACGTGGCGGTCTATCCCGGCGATGTGCGCACCCTGTTCGACGTGCTGCCCGATGGCGCGATCGCGCGCACCTTCGTGCTCTATCCCGACCCCTGGCCGAAAAAGCGCCACCACCGCCGCCGCTTTGTGACACAGGAACATCTGCTCCCCCTGGCCCGGGTCATGGCGCCGGGGGCCGACCTGCGCATGGCCACCGACATCCCGGATTATGTACGCCAGGCGCTGGAGGAAGTGCCGAAGGCGGGGTTCGAGTGGCTGGCCGAAGGGCCCGCTGACTGGCGCACCCCCTGGGAGGATTGGCAGAGCACCCGCTATGAACAGAAGGCCTTGCGCGAGGGGCGGGTGCCGCATTACCTGAGTTTTCGGCGCCAATGAGGGGTTTCGCCCCGGCTGGCACCGGGGCGACCGGGTGGGGGCCAGCCCCCACACCCCCGGAGTATTGCGGGAAAGATGAAGTGCATGGACCGGCGCGGGCCGGTGCGCTATCAGCGGGGTCGAGCGATGAAGGAGAAGCACATGTCAGCCCATGGCGACCCGATACCGATGACCGCGCGGCCGTTGGGGCCGCTTGCCGGGGTGGCGGATGTACCCGGCGACAAGTCGATCAGCCATCGCAGCCTGATCCTTGGGGCGCTGGCGGTTGGCGAGACGCGCATTTCCGGGCTGCTTGAGGGCGAGGACGTGCTGGCCACCGCCGCCGCCATGCGCGCCTTTGGGGCCGAAGTCGAGCGGCTGGGCGATGGCGAATGGCGGGTGCATGGGGTGGGCGTCGGCGGTTTTGCCGAGCCCGAGGATGTGATCGACTGTGGCAATGCCGGCACCGGCGTGCGGCTGATCATGGGGGCCATGGCCACCAGCCCGATCACCGCCACCTTTACCGGCGATGCGTCCTTGCGCTCGCGCCCCATGGCGCGGGTGACCGATCCGCTGGCGCTGTTTGGCGCGCAGGCGGTGGGGCGCGCCGGCGGGCGGCTGCCCATGACCATTGTCGGCGCGGCCGATCCGGTGCCGGTGCGCTATGCGCTTCCGGTGCCCAGCGCCCAGGTGAAAAGCGCGGTCCTGCTGGCCGGGCTGAACGCGCCGGGCGAAACCGTGGTGATCGAGCGGGAGGCCACCCGCGACCATACCGAGCGGATGCTGGCGGAGTTTGGCGCCGAAATAGTCGTCGAGGATACTGACGCCGGCCGGGTCATCACCCTGACCGGTCAGCCCGAACTGGTGCCGCAGGAGATCGCGGTGCCGCGCGACCCAAGCTCGGCGGCGTTTCCGGTCTGCGCCGCGCTGATCGTGCCCGGCTCGGATGTGCTGGTGCCGGGGATCGGGCTCAACCCGACGCGGGCGGGCCTGTTTGTCACCTTGCGGGAAATGGGCGCGGACCTGACCTATGAAAACGAGCGCGTGGAGGGCGGCGAGCCGGTGGCCGACCTGCGGGCGCGTTTCTCGCCCGACATGCACGGCGTCGAGGTGCCGCCCGAGCGCGCCGCCTCGATGATCGACGAATATCCGATCCTGTCGGTGGTGGCCGCCAATGCGC
>CAZPDV010000322.1:0-2470 GCA_964585355.1 uncultured Aliiroseovarius sp. | reverse complement strand
GGTGAAGGCTTCCTTGTTTGCCTCGGGCTTGTTCCAGTAGCCCCCCATTACCTGCGGCCCCGCGGCGCAAATCTCGCCGTGCTCGCCAATGGCGACTTCGTTGCCGTCGTCATCCAGCAGCTTGATGTCGGTTGACGGCACCGGCATCCCGCAAGAACCGGTGAAGGAGCTCTCTCCCATCGGCACGATGCTGAGCAGGGGAGAGGTCTCCGACAGGCCGTAGCCTTCGGTGATATGCTGGCCGGTCAGGGCCTTCCAGTTTTCGGAAATGGTCTCGATAATTGCCGCGCCACCGCCGATCGAGATTTTCAGCCTGGAAAAATCCACCTCCCTGGTGCCCGGATGCATGGCCAGCCCCGCAAACAGGGTGTTGACGGCGGGAAATACGGTGATGCCCGCGTCTTTGATCGCGCCCAGAAAAGCGTCAATATCGCGCGGGTTGGGGATCAGGATCACCCGGCAGCCCAGCGAGATATAGGCCAGCGAGACCGTCAAGCCGAAGATATGGTAAAGCGGCAAGGCGGCGACCATACACTCTTCGGTCGGAATTGACGCTTCGGGCAGGAAGGCCTTGTATTGTTCCAGATTGGCCACCACGTTTCGATGGGTCAGCACCGCGCCTTTTGACGGGCCTGTTGTGCCGCCGGTGTATTGGAAAAACAGCAGGTCATCGCCGTCCAAATCCACAGGCGTGTAGTCCATATCCGCCCCTTGCGCGAGCACGTCCGCCAAGGCAAGGGTGCCCTTCAGGCGCGGGTCGACCTCGGGCGAGGGGATCGGCAATCCGGCCCCGTCGCCCAGATCAATAGTGATCACCCGCTTCACGGGGGTGTTGTCGATGATCTCGGCCAGAACCGGCGTGGAGCCGCCATAGATCATGATGGTTTCAGCGCCGGAATCCCTGAGCTGGTGCTCCAGTTCGGGCGCCGTATACATCGGGTTCACGTTCACCTGACATGCGCCGGCACGCAGAATGCCGAACATGACGACCGGAAAGGCGAAAATGTTGGGACACATCAGGGCGATGCGGTCGCCACGCTTCACCCCGAGTTCGCTTTGCAAATAGGCGGCCACCGCGCGCGATGCGGCATCAACCTGCGCGTAGGTCATGGAGTGGCCAAAGCACTCATAGGCCACATGGTCGGCGTATTTTCCCGCCGCCTCTTCAAACAGTGCCACGATAGACGGGTAGGCATCTGGGTTTATCTCTGCGGGTACGCCCGCGTCGTAGGAATTCAACCAATGTTTCATCTGTGGGTCCTTTCGGTCTTCATTTATCGGTGGTTACGGCCAGAGCATATCCGCCGCTCTCATATAAGCGGCTGACGGGGGGGTCGGCGGCGAAATGCGCCAGATCCTTGTCTTGCGCCGCGCGAACGGAGCTTTGCATCCATGCCATCATGTCGGCGCGGGTTTGCCAGCGGGCAATGATGCAGAAATGGTCCGGTGCATCCTCTTGCAGCAGGATTTCTGCGCCGAGAAAGCCGGCGATGGTCTCGGCGCATTCCTCGAAAACCCGTCGGGTCTTAAAGGCAGCGATGGCGTCCGCCCGCTGGCCAGGGCGGGTGTGTACATAGAGGTGGGTTTGCAGTGTCATAGGCCCTCCGGCATATTTTTCGGACAATCAGCCATGGCGCGCCCATAGCTGGCTTACCAGCATACCGGCGTGTTTCTCGATTGCCTCTGCCGCCTTCAGGGCCAGTTCCTCGCGGAAGCGCGAGGCGACCAGCTGCACGCCGATCGGGTGGCCATGCGCCAGCCCCACCGGAACGACAGCCGAGGGCAGGCCCAAATGGTTCATGGTGCCGATGTAGCGGCCCGCATCGGCCCACATGTTGCGCACCTGTTCGGGCCCTTTCAGGTCCTCGTGCAGACCAAAGGTGGGCTGCACCGAAACCGGCGCGAGGATCACCGGATAGTCCTCCAGCAATGCCAGCCAGTTGCGCAGGTGGCGCGTGCGCTCCGACAAGGCCTGCATATAGCCTGCCATATCCAGCTCGCTGCCAATGGCGATATAATTATCCAGCACCTTGTTGAAATCGGCGCTGGCAATCGGGCGCATGGTCTCTTCCTGAAGGGTGCGGATTTCGGTCATCAACAGGTTGAACCAGTTCCACCAGCCCTCGCCCAGTTCAGGCACTTCAATGTCTTCGACCTCGTAACCCTCGGCAGCAAGATGGTCTGCGGCCTGCGCGATCACCGCCATGACCTCGGCGTCGGGTTTCATGTCGGCACTGACCGGCGCTACCCCGACCTTGCGCCGCGCGGTCGGACCGGACAGGGGCGCGGGCACCCACCACGGATCGCGCGGATCATGTTGCGCCATCACTTCCAGCCCCAGCCGCACATCCGCAATCGAGCGGGCCATCGGGCCTTGCACGGAAAACAGCTGTGCCGCCAGCGGGCGCTCGGTCGCCGCACTTTCATTATAGGCCGGTACACGGCCCAGAGTCGGGCGGATGGTGGCCAC
>CAZPDV010000321.1:0-2472 GCA_964585355.1 uncultured Aliiroseovarius sp. | reverse complement strand
GCCGCACCAAAGGCTGCAACCTACGGGGCGGTTTTCATCACCGGGCTGGCGCTGACCCTGGGCACCTATGGGGTGTATTTGCAGATTGGCGCCAACCGGCCGGGGATGGAAAACTACCCGGACATGCCTCTGGCCGCGCGCATTCAGATGGCCGATGAAATGCGCGCCTCGCGCCCCAGCCAGGCCGAGTTCGAGGCCGATATGCCGGCCTGGCCCGGCCCCGCGCCAGAGGTGCCGGCCGACTACCTGGAATTGATCGACAAGCTGCGCGCAGCGGTCGCCGAGCATCCCGATGACCTGCAGGGAAACCAGCTGTTGGCGCTCCATGAGGGACGTTTGGGAAATTATGTCGCCGCCCATCAGGCCATGGCCAAGGTTTTGGCAATAAAGGGCGATAGCGCGACCGCCGATGAATACGCCCAATATGCCGACCTGCTGGTGATCGCCACCGATGGCTATGTATCCCCCGAGGCCGAGGCGGCGCTTCAGGAAACCTTGAAACGGCGCCCGGACGACCCGGTTGCGCGGTTTTATTCGGGGCTGATGTTTGCCCAGACCGGGCGCCCGGACCGGGCCTTTCGCCTGTGGCGCGATCTGTTGGAGCAATACCCCGACCAAGAGGCCATTGCCGGGCCGATACGCGAACAGATCGGTCAGTTGGCAGCCGCAGCCGGGGTGAATTATTCCCCCCCCGCCCCAGGCGTGCGTGGCCCGGATGCCGACGCGGTGGCCGCCGCCGCAGATATGAGCGCCGAGGACCGCCAGGCAATGATCGAGCGCATGGTCGCCCAGCTGACCGAGCGCCTTGGCAGCGACGGGGGCACATCGCAGGAATGGGCGCAGCTGATCGGTGCGCTTGGCGTGCTGGGGCGCGGGCCTGAGCTGCAACAGGCCATCGCAGATGCACGCGCCGCATATGCCAACAGCCCGGCGGACCTCGACCGGATCAACACCGCCGCCGCGCGCGCCGGCCAGGGCGGCACCCCCATGGCGTCTGCCCCGGACGCCCCCGGACCAGACGCCGAAGCCGTGGCCGCCGCCGCAGAGATGACGCCCGAGGAACGCCAGACAATGATCGAAGGCATGGTTGCCCGGCTGTCTGACCGGCTGGCAACCCAGGGCGGCCCGGCCGAGGAATGGGCCCGGTTGATCGGCGCGCTTGGCGTGCTGGGACGCACCGACCAGGCCACGGCGATCTGGCAGGAATCCCTCGGTGTTTTCGCCAATACGCCCGAGGATCTGGCCCAGCTCAACGCCGCCGCCGCGCAGGCCGGGCTGCAGGCCCCCGCCCCGGTGAGCGCGCAAGAGGCTGCCCGCCTGCGCGCGCTGGACAACCAGGTAACCGACCTGTCTGACCGCCTGTTTGGCGAGGGTGGCCCGGCAAGCGACTGGGTGCGCCTGATCGATCTGCTGGGACAAATGAACGAAAACGCCAAGGCGCGCGTTGTCTGGAACGCAGCGCAGGAGGCCTTTGCAGAAGCGCCCGATGCCCTTGAAATCATACGACAAACCGCTGAGCGAGTTGGGGTGGCCGAGTGATTTTTGAGGCGATCGAGGACTTTGCCGCTGCGCGCGCGCCGATGGCGGCGCTCATGGGGCTGGACCTGGGCACGCGCACGATTGGCGTGGCGGTTTCCGACCGGATGCTGAGCGTGGCAACGCCGCTGGAAACGGTGCGGCGCAAGAAATTCACCCAGGATGCGGCCCGTCTGCTGGAACTGCTGGAGGCGCGCGAAATGGGCGGCATTGTGCTGGGCCTGCCGCGCAACATGGACGGCAGCGAGGGGCCGCGGGCCCAATCGACCCGCGCATTTGCCCGCAACCTGGCCCGGCTGACCGATCTGCCGATCACCTATTGGGACGAACGCCTGTCCACCGTCGCCGCCGAACGCGCGCTGCTGGAGGCCGACACATCGCGCGCGCGCCGGGCCGAGGTCATCGACCATGTGGCGGCAGGCTTTATCCTGCAAGGCGCCTTGGACCGGCTGGGGGTATTGGCGCGATGAACGATGTCTGGCAACGCGACGAGCCGGAAAGCCCGTGCAAGGGCCTGTGCATCCTGCATTCGGAAGAAAAAATCTGCATTGGCTGTTTGCGCTCGGGCGATGAGATTGCCGCCTGGGGATCCATGAGTGACGCAGCGCGTCGCGCCTTGCTGGCCGAATTGCCAGGGCGCAAGGACCGCATCAAGCCCAGGCGGCGCGGCGGGCGGGCCAGGAGAATACCGCCGGAAAGGTGACTGGTGGTTCACCCGAACGTGACCCAACCCTGGCGCAATACGCGCTAGGCTGGCGGCATGCGCCTGCTCCTTGCCCTTTGCCTGTTGCGTGCCGTCCCCGCCTTTGCCGGGGAATGGGCGATGCGCGACGGCGACATCTTGTTCAGCAAAGCCGCGTTAACCGCCAGGGTATCCGGCCAGACCCTGACCTTTTACGACAATGGCCGGTCAGTTTTTGCCGAGGACGGCGGCTA
>CAZPDV010000320.1:0-2476 GCA_964585355.1 uncultured Aliiroseovarius sp. | reverse complement strand
CCTCGGGCAGGGCCTGCACCGCCTCCTTGTGGCCGACAAAGGCGCGAAACTGCTCGGGCATGCCCGCCAGCAGCGGGTCGGCCCGCCCGGCCTGGGTCAGCTGGCAGGTGACGGCGCCCACCGGCTCGGAATATTTTTCCTTGGAGACCGAGCCCGGCGCCAGGTGCTGCCCCAGGATTCCCATGCCATAGCAACAGCCGAGAAAGGGCAGGTCGCGGGCGACCACCTCGGGCATGAGGCCCATCACCGCCTGTTCGATGCGCCGCTCCACCGGGGTTTTCTGCGCCTCGGGGTCCGAAACACAGCCCGGCCCGCCGCCCACGATCACCCCGGAATAGGCTTCAAGATCAAGGTCTTGCGGCAGGCTCTGCTGATCAAGCCGGACCCGCTCCACCGCATCGGGCGTCAGGTTGCCCTTGCGCAGAAAGGCCGAAAATTCGTCATCGGCGGCATCGGTTTCGGGGCGCAGTTGCAGGATCAGGAACGGTTTCATGGCAGGCCTTTCATTGGCCGTCTGGATAAGCGGCGGCGGCCGGGGCGTCAATCGGGCGTGACTTGACGGGGGCGGAGCGCTAGGGTCGCGGTGATGTTGGAGATCGAGAACCTTGAAACGGCGTTGATCGGCCCGGTTTCGATGCGGCTGGCGGCCGGGCGGATCGCGGTGTTGTCGGGGCCGTCAGGGGCGGGCAAGTCGCTGCTTTTGCGGGCGATTGCCGATCTTGACCCAAGCCGGGGCGCGGTGCGGCTCGGGGGCCGGGCGCGCGGCGACATGCCGGCGCCAGAGTGGCGCAGGCGGGTGGGGCTGGTGCCGGCGGAAAGCGGCTGGTGGGCGGCGCGGGTGGGGGCGCATTTTCACCCCGCCCCGGACCCGGCGCCGGTATTGTCTGCCCTGGGCCTGCCCGATGCCCTGGGCTGGGAGGTGGCGCGCCTTTCCACCGGCGAGCGGCAGCGGCTGGCGCTGGCGCGGGCGCTTCAGCTGGCGCCGCAGGTGCTGCTGCTGGACGAGCCCACCTCGGCGCTGGACCCCACCGCGGTGGAGGCGGCCGAGCAGGTAATCCGCGACACCGCCGCCGCCGGAACAGCGGTGCTGATGGTCAGCCACGACCCGGCCCAGCGGGCGCGGCTGGGGCAGGATTTCTTTCAGATCGACGCCGGTCGGGTCAGGCGGGCGGCATGAACGCCTATATCTCTCTGGGTTGGTCCGACCTGGCGCTGGCGGCGTTGTTCCTGCTGGCAAATGCGGCGCTTTCGCTGATGATGCGGCTGGGCCTTGCCCGCCAGTTGCTGGTGGCCGGCGCCCGCATGGTGGTGCAGCTTCTGCTGGTGGGGCTGGTGCTCAAATGGGTATTCGGGGCGCAGTCGTTCTGGATCACCGCCGGGCTTGCGGCGGTGATGCTGGCCTTTGCCGGGCGCGAGGTGCGGGCCCGGCAGGAGCGGCCGCTGGCGGGGATCTGGGGCTGGAGCCTGGGCGCCGGGGTGATGGCGATGGCCGGGCTGATGGTGACTAGCTTCGCCCTGACCGTGGCGATTCGCCCCGAGCCGATCTGGTCGGCCCGATTCGCGCTGCCGCTTCTGGGCATGGTGCTGGGCAACACCATGAACGGGGTGTCGCTCGGGCTGGACGCGCTCCTGGGGGCGCTGGCGCGCGAAAGGGCGGCGGTCGAGGCGCGGCTTCTCTTGGGCCATGACAAATGGTCGGCCATGCGCCCGCAGTTGCGCCGGGCGCTCCGGGCCGGCTTTACCCCGATCCTCAACGCCATGGCCGCGACCGGGGTCATCAGCCTGCCCGGGATGATGACCGGGCAGATCCTGTCTGGAGTCGATCCGCAGGAAGCCGTGAAATATCAACTGCTTGTCATGTTCCTGATTGGCGGCGCCACCGGGATGGGGGTGCTGGGGGCGGTGCTGATCGGTGCCTGGCGGATGAGCGATGCGCGCGACCGGCTGCGGCTGGACCGGCTGGTGGCGGGCAAATGAAAACGCCGCCCGGTGGGCGGCGCTGCCATGTTGCGGTGTTCGGCGCTCAGCTTCCCCAGGTCCGCACCTGGCCGCAATCCATATGCACGAAATTCGAGCGCGAATATTTGCCGACCCCGCCGGCATTGCAGGCCCGCGCCGCCTTGTAGATCTGGTTGACCGAGCGGTTCTTGAGCCGCACGTCATTGGCCTGCCCCTTCATGTGCAGCGAGTGCTTGGCCACCCCGCGCGAACGGCGGCGCAACAGCGCATTGGTGGCGGGGGTGCGGTAGCCGGAAAGCAGCAGGTAGGGCTCGCTCACATCCAGCAGCGCATGGGTGGCGGCGATGATATCGACGGTGCGGGTGTCGATGGAGATGGCCTTGTCCTCGCGCCAGTCACGCATGAAGTAATTGATCTCCTTCAGCGCCTCGGTGATGTATTTGCCCTCGACCCAATAGATGGTGTTGACCATCTCACCCGTGCGGCCGGAATACATAGCAATGCGCCGCACATCGCC
>CAZPDV010000319.1:0-2485 GCA_964585355.1 uncultured Aliiroseovarius sp. | reverse complement strand
GCTGATCGTGATCGTGCTGAGCAACCGGACATGGTTCAGCCACCGCGGCACGCTGCAGGAAATGGCCGCTTTCCGCCATCGCATCCATGCGCTTGCGGCGCGCCTGGCGGGGGGATGAGCGCCGTTCCGTGACCTGCCGTCATGGGCGCAGAGGCTGCGGCCTGTCCCAGATTTCGAACCTGTCTGCCAGCGCCCGTGCCATGGCATGATTGGCTGTGGCGCGGTTCTGCCCGCCGATCACCGCATCCTGAAGCCGGGCCGGGTCTGCCAGCGGTCGGGCCAGGGCACGCAACCCCGGCGCCTGCCATATCTGCCGACCGGCGCGGGCATAGTGCGCCGACAGCCAGATGTCATCCACCGCCCAGGCGCCGGCGGGCGGGGTCAGGGCAGCATCGTCAAGCCAGTCGGGGCGGATCAGCACGCCGGCAAAACCCTGGGCGATCAGGGCGGTGTCAGGGGCGCCGGGCAGGCCCAGCCGTCGCACGCCAAAGCAGGCGCCGGCGATCACGCAATCGGGGCGGGCGCGGGCCGCGGCCACGAAGCGCTCGGCCCAGCGCGGCTGATACAGCCAGTCATCGTCGCAATAGAGCAGGGCGCAGGCCTGTCCGCGCAAGGCCCGCGCCGCTTCGGCCACCTTGGCCAGCGGCCCGGCATCGTGTTCCGGGCGCAGGATTTCGGCACCGGGCAGGGCAGGGGCGGCATGCCGGCCGGGAAAGCGCCGGTAGTGCCGTGGCAGCGTCACCAGGATGCGCGCCGGCGGCAGGCTCTGCGCCCGCAGCGCCGCGATGACCCGCGGCAATTGGGCAAAGCGCGGCGGGATCGAGGTCAGGCTGACGACCAGCGGCAGCGCCGGCATGGTTACTGCGCCGCGATCAATCCCATCTGCTCGAGCTTGAGCAGCACCTGATGGGCACAGTGATCGACCTCGACATTTTCGGTCTCGACCCGGAGTTCGGGATTTTCAGGCACATCGTAAGGGTCTGAAATGCCGGTAAATTCCTTGATCTTTCCGGCGCGCGCCAGCTTGTAGAGCCCCTTGCGGTCGCGGCGCTCGCATTCTTCGAGCGAGGTCGCCACATGCACTTCGACAAAGGCGCCGAACTGCTCGATCTCCTCGCGCACGAGCCGCCTGGTGGCAGCATAGGGGGCGATCGGCGCGCAAATGGCGATGCCGCCGTTCTTGGTGATCTCGCTGGCGACATAGCCGATCCGGCGGATATTGAGGTCGCGGTGTTCCTTGGAAAAACCCA
Organism: uncultured Aliiroseovarius sp.; assembly: GCA_964585355.1. Lineage (GTDB taxonomy): Bacteria > Pseudomonadota > Alphaproteobacteria > Rhodobacterales > Rhodobacteraceae > JAAEUB01. Next base: position 1,235 of record CAZPDV010000319.1, on the reverse strand, counting down.
GTTCCGAGGACAGGTTCTTGCGCACGATATCGCCATCGAGCAGCGTCACCGGCCGCCCGCCCATCTCCATCAGCTTGACCATCAGCGCATTGGCGATGGTGGATTTGCCCGAGCCGGAAAAGCCGGTGAAAAACACGGTAAAGCCCTGCTTGTGGCGGGGCGGATAGCGGTGGCGCAGTTCCGCGACCACCTGCGGGAAGCTGAACCATTCGGGAATTTCCAGCCCCTCGCGCAGGCGCCGGCGCAGTTCGGTGCCCGAGATGTTGAGCACGGTCGCGCCCTCCTCGACCTCGTCGGCGGGCTCGTACTGGGCCCGGTCGGCGACATAGACCATGTGCTTGAACGGCACCATCTCGATGCCGATCTCGGCCTCGTACCGGCGAAACAGATCCTGCGCCTCGTAGGGGCCATAGAACGGCTCGCCGGCGGAATTGTTGCCGGGGCCGGCATGGTCGCGGCCGACGATGAAATGGGTGCAGCCGTGGTTCTTGCGGATCAGCCCGTGCCAGAGCGCTTCGCGCGGGCCGGCCATGCGCATGGCAAGGTTGAGAAGGCTCATGGTGGTGGTGGAGCCGGGATACTGATCCAGCACCGCCTCATAGCAGCGCACCCGGGTAAAATGGTCCACATCCCCCGGCTTGGTCAGCCCGACCACCGGGTGGATCAACAGGTTGGCCTGGGCCTCGCGGGCGGCGCGGAAGGTCAGCTCCTGATGCGCCCGGTGCAGGGGGTTGCGGGTCTGAAAGGCCACGATCCGCCGCCAGCCCAGCTTGCGAAAATAGGCGCGCAACTCGTTGGGAGTGTCGCGGCGGGCGCGAAAGTCGTAATGCACCGGCTGCTGGATCCCCACCACCGGGCCGCCAAGATAGACCGGCCCGGCAGTATTGTGCAGGTAGTGCACCGCCGGATGCGCCACATCGTCGGCGCCGAATACCTTTTCGGCCTCGCGCGCCTTGTCCGGGGTCCAGATATCGGTCACCGTCATGGTGGCCAGGATCACCCCCTCGCGGTCGCGCAGGGCGATGTCCTGCCCCTCCTCGATTCCCTCGGCAAATTCGCGGCTCACATCCAGGGTGATCGGCATCGGCCACAGCGTGCCATCGGCCAGGCGCATCTCCTCGACCACGCCATCGTAATCGGCCTGGCCAAGAAACCCCTTCAGCGGGTTGAAGCCGCCATTCATCAGCAGTTCCAGGTCGCAGATCTGGCGCGGGGTCAGATCCCAGCTGGTCAGG
>CAZPDV010000318.1:0-2491 GCA_964585355.1 uncultured Aliiroseovarius sp. | reverse complement strand
GTGGGCGCGAATGCGCCCGCCGTCACGCTGAAAGCGTGCCTGCGGCACGACGGGGGCGGGCGGGCGCATGCCCGGGCCGCTTACGCGACCCGGGCGAAGCAGTGCGATTTGACGCGACAGGCTCTAGAGCCGCGTAAATCTGTCTATTGACAACAGTACCGGCCCCCGCTTCGGCGGGGGCTTTGCATATCCTGGATCAGGCCACCGCCCGGTCTCCGCGCAGCCATTTCCAGCCATCCACCAGGTCGAAGCCAAGCGACACCGCATCCACCGCCAGCAGCCCCCACAGATAGAGGGCAAAGCCGTCCGGCATGTCGGGCAGGGCCTGCTGAAGCCAGATGATCCAGGCAAGCATCGGGGTCCAGAACACCAGGTGCGGCAGCGCCATGGCCTTGGACAGGCCGCGCTGTTCCAGCATCAGCGCCAGGTTGATCAGCAGCGCGCCATTGGCCAGGACCGCCAGGGTCATGCCACCGGGGATCGCCAGGAACAGAAGCGATGCCATATTGACCGGCACCAGGATCAGCGCCAGCCAGAGCCGCACCCAGAGGGGCAGCCGGCAAAAGCTGCCCCGGATTTCGCCAAGCCGGCTCACCCCCGGCTTACCCCGCGGCCGCCGCCACCGCGCGCCGGGCCATCACGCCCACCAGATGCGCCCGATAGGCCGGCGAGCCGTGAATGTCGCCGATCATGCCATCCGCGCCCGGCGCCATGTCGGCCAGCGCGTCGGCCGAAAAATCCTCGGCCAGCGCCGCCTCGGCATCGGCCCAGCGAAACACCCCGTCCTCGGAGGCGCCGGTGACCGCCACCCGCACCCCCTGCGGCCCGCGCGACACGAACACGCCGACCAGCGCAAAGCGGCTGGCGGGCTGGGCGAACTTGGCATAGGCGGCGGCGTCAGGCAGCGGGAAATCCACCCGCTTGATGATCTCGCCCTCATCCAGCGCGGTCTCGAAAAAGCCCTGAAAGAACTCGTCCGCCGCGATCTTGCGCCGGTCGGTGACCACCGTCGCCCCCAGCCCCAGAACCGCCGCCGGATAACAGGCCGAGGGGTCGTTATTGGCCAGGCTGCCGCCCAGCGTGCCGCGGGCGCGCACCATCGGGTCGCCGATACCGCCGGCCAGTGTGCTCAGCGCCGGGATGGTGCCGTCGGCCGCCACCGCCTCGTGGGTTTCGCCGGCCCCGACCTTGAGCACCCCGCCTTCCTCCCGGATCCCCTTGAGCGCCTCGATCCGGGCCAGAGAGATCAGCCTGGACGGCGCCGCCAGGCGTTGCTTCAGGGTCGGGATCAATGTCTGCCCCCCGCCCAGCACCATTGCCCCGTCGTCTTTCCTGAGCGCCTTGAGAGCCTTTTTCAGCTTGGAAGGGCGTTTGATATCAAATGCATACATGGTCTTTCCCCCTCATGCGTTCATGGCTTCCCAGACGCGCGCCGGCGTCAGGGGCATGTCGATATGGGTGATGTCGTGGCCCGCGCGCCTGAGCGCATCGACCACCGCCCCCACCACCGCCGGCGGCGAGCCGATCGCGCCTGCCTCGCCGCAGCCCTTGACCCCAAGCGGGTTGTGGGTGCACGGCGTCTGACAGGAATGATCGACCGTGAAGCTGGGCAGATCGTCGGCCCGCGGCATGGCATAATCCATGTAGGAGCCGGTCAGAAGCTGACCGTTTTCATCGTAAACCGCCCCCTCCAGCAGCGCCTGGCCGATCCCCTGGCCAATGCCGCCATGCACCTGCCCGTCCACGATCATCGGGTTGACGATATTGCCGAAATCGTCGGCCGCGGCAAAGGACACGATATCGACCTTGCCGGTCTCCGGGTCCACTTCGACCTCGCAGGCATAGGCGCCGGCCGGGAAGGTGAAGTTGGCCGGGTCATAGAACGCGGTCTCCTCCAGCCCCGGCTCCAGATCCTCGAGCGGGTAATTATGCGGCACGTAAGCGGCCAGCGTCACATCGCCCCAGGCCACCGACTTGTCGGTGCCGGCGACCGTGAACATGCCGTCCTTGAGCTCGATATCCCCCTCCCCGGCCTCGAGCAGATGCGCCGCGATCTTCTTGGCCTTGGCGATGATCTTTTCGGTGGCGCGCACCATGGCGCTGCCCCCCACCGCCAGCGAACGCGAGCCATAGGTGCCCATGCCCATGGGGGTGTTGGCGGTGTCGCCATGGACGATTTCCACCATCGAGGGATCAATGCCGATCATGTCGGCCACCACCTGCGGGAAGGCGGTCTCGTGCCCCTGCCCGTGGCTGTGCGAGCCGGTCATCACCACCAGCCCGCCGGTGGCATTGACCCGCACCGTGGCGCTTTCATAAAGGCCGGCGCGCGCGCCAAGCTGCCCCACCAGGTTCGACGGCGCGATGCCGCAGGCCTCGATATAGCAGTTGACGCCAAGCCCGCGCAGCTTGCCACGCTTGCGGCTTTCCTCGGCGCGTTTGTCGAACCCGGCCAGGTCGGCGATCTCGGCAAGCTTGTCCATGGTGGCCA
>CAZPDV010000317.1:1433-2496 GCA_964585355.1 uncultured Aliiroseovarius sp. | reverse complement strand
CCCCCCGGCAGGCGCTTTTGCAAGGGTTCAACACTTTGCAAGGTTGGAATAAGATCAACCACCCGTCGTCCTGCGCCGTTGCGCCAGAAGCGCCAGCCCAGGCAGGCGCTGCCCTCATGCCTTGCCGCGCCTTGCGGCCTGCCTGCCGCTGCAAACCGCGCTATCGCCGGCTTTTGGCGCGGGCGGTGGGTTCGGCCTGCAGCGGGTCTTCCGGCCAGGGATGTTTCGGATACCGCCCGCGCATCTCCTTGCGCACATCGGCATAGGAACTGCGCCAGAAGGCAGGCAGGTCCAGCGTGGTCTGGACCGGGCGCCCCGCAGGCGACAGCAGCGTGACCCGCAGCGGCCGCCCCGCCACCTGCGGATGGCTGTCAAGGCCGAACATTTCCTGCAGCCGCACCGCGATTTCCGGCACCTCGCCAGAATAATCCACCGCCACCTTGCGCCCCAGCGGGGTCTGGTAATGGCCGGGCGCGAGGCGGTCCAGAAGCTGTTGCTGTGACCAGTCCAGCATGGCGCGCAGGGCCGGCAGCAGGTCGAAGCGCTTCCAGTCGGCCGCGCTCCTGACCCCGCCCAGATGCGGCAGCAGCCAGGTTTCAAGCCGGTCCAGCAGCGCGGTTTCGGTCATTGCCGGCAGGTCATGCCCGGCCGCGCGCACAAGCTCGACCCGCGCCATGAAGCGCCGCGCCGGCCCTGAGGGGGCAAGGCCCAGGTCGCGCACCCCCTCCAGCATCGCCCGCGCCACCGCCTCGCCCGGCGCATCGCGCCAGATACGATCCTCCAGCACCAGCGCGCCAAAGCGCTCCTGCCGGCGCGCCACCACCTTGCCCGCGCGGCTGTCCCAGGCGCAGCTTTCCTGCCAGGCGATCGCGTCGCCATGCACCGCGCGCAGCTCGGCCTCGCCAAGCGCCAGCGCCCGGCGGATCTGGGCCTCGCGCCGCGCCCCGTCGCTGTCGATCACCACCAGGAGCCGCTGTGCGGCCAGCGCATCGCCCGGCTCCATCACCGCGCCGCTGCCGCCGGAGAGAAGCCAGCGCGGCGCCTCGCCCTTGCGCCTGAGGCC
>CAZPDV010000317.1:0-1333 GCA_964585355.1 uncultured Aliiroseovarius sp. | reverse complement strand
CCGCCTTGCCGTCACCCAGCCGCGCCAGCCGCCGGGCCTCGGCCCGGATATCGGCAAGAAGCGCCCGGTTCGCCTCGGGCCCCGGCCGCTCCAGCGCCTTGAGCCGCAGTTCCATATCCACGCCCGCGCCGCGCGGCAACGGGTCGCGCGCCTGCGCCAGCGCGGCCAGCGGCGCCGCCCCGGGTCCGGCCAGCAGCAGCATATGCGCAAGCCTGGGATGCACCGGCAGCCGCGCCATGGCCCGACCGTGCCCGGTCACGCGCCCCTTGGCGTCCAGCGCCCCCAGCGCCATGAGCAGCTTGCGCGCCTCGGCCAGCATGCCCGGATTGGGCGGGGTGAGAAAGGCCAGCCCTTCGCCGTTGCCCGCCCCCCAGAGCGCCAGTTCCAGCGCCAGCGGGGCCAGGTCGGCGACCTCGATCTCGGCCGGGGGGAAGGCGGCGAGCGCCCCCTCTTCGCCCCTGGTCCACATGCGAAAGCACAGCCCCGGCGCGACCCGGCCGGCGCGGCCACAGCGCTGGGCGGCCTCGGCCCTGGAAACCCGTTCGGTCACCAGCCGGGCCATGCCGTTGCCCGGATCGAACCGCGCCCGGCGCGCCAGCCCGGCATCCACCACCACCCGCACGCCGGGAATGGTCAGCGAGGTTTCCGCGATCGAGGTGGCCAGCACCACCCGCCGCCGCCCGGCAGGCGCGGGCCTGAGCGCGGCGCGCTGGGCCTTGAAATCAAGCGCTCCATATAGCGGCAGCGCCTCGGCCTCGGCGGGCAGGACCGGCGCCAGGGCGGCCAGCGCGCGGCGAATCTCGCCCTCGCCGGGCAGAAATACCAGCACATCGCCCTCGGTCCCCGTTATTGCCTCGATCACCTGCTCGGCCACCTGGTGTTCCAGCCGCGCGCGCTTGTCCAGCGGCCGCTTGCGCCAGCGGGTTTCCACCGGAAAGGCCCGCCCCTCGGCCCGGATCACCGGGGCATCGTCAAGCAGGGCCGCCACCGGCGCCGCATCCAGCGTGGCCGACATCACCACGAGCAGCAGATCCTCGCGCAGCGCGCCGCGGGCCTCCCAGCTCAGCGCCAGCCCCAGATCGGCATTGAGGGAGCGTTCGTGAAACTCGTCAAACACCACCGCGCCGACCCCGGCAAGCGACGGATCGCCTTGCAGCATGCGGGTCAGGATGCCCTCGGTCACCACCTCGATCCGGGTGGCGGGGCCGACCCGCGCCTCGCCGCGGATGCGGTATCCGACCCGCTCGCCCACGGTCTCGCCCAGGCTGTCGGCCATGCGCTGGGCGGCGGCGCGGGCGGCCAGACGGCGCGGCTCCAGCATCACGATCCGGCC
>CAZPDV010000316.1:0-2504 GCA_964585355.1 uncultured Aliiroseovarius sp. | reverse complement strand
TGTCGCCGAGGTTGAAAGGATCGCCCCGGATCGGCGGGTCTGGGTGCTGATGGAGTTGATGGGCAGTCAGACCAGGGTTGCGGTCCGGCCGGAGCAGCTCAGGGCCGTGTAATCGCGGCTGCCGGGTGGCTCAGCTTTCGTGAAAATGGGCGTGGATGGTTTCGGCCAGCCGCGCCGAGATCCCCTCGACCGCCTTGAGGTCGGCCAGCCCGGCCTGCGCCACCGCCTTGGCCGATCCGAAATGCGCCAGGAGCGCGCGTTTGCGGCCGGGGCCGATGCCGGGGATGTCGTCGAGCGGGGTGGCGCCCATGGCCTTTTTGCGTTTGGCCCGATGGGTGCCGATGGCAAAGCGGTGCGCCTCGTCGCGCAGGCGCTGAATGAAATACAGCACCGGGTCGTTGCGTTGCAGGGCAAAGGGGTGGGGGGCGCCGGGGCGGTGGAACTCCTCCTTGCCGGCATCGCGGTCCTCGCCCTTGGCGACGCCGATCATCGGGATGTCACCGACCCCCAGATCGGCCATCACCCCGGCCACCGCCGAGACCTGGCCGGCGCCGCCGTCGATCAGCAGCAGGTCGGGCCAGTGGTCGCCCCGGCGCGCCGGGTCTTCCTTCAACAGCCGCTTGAAACGCCGGGTCAGCACCTCGCGCATCATGGCGAAGTCGTCGCCGGGGGTGATCTGCGCATCCTTGATGTTGAACTTGCGGTACTGGCTTTTCTCGAACCCCTCGGGCCCGGCCACGATCATCGCGCCGATGGCATGGGCGCCCTGGATGTGGCTGTTGTCGTAAACCTCGATCCGGGCCGGGGGGGCGGGCAGGTCAAAGGCCCGGGCCAGCCCCTTGAGCAGCCGCGCCTGGCTGGCGGTTTCGGCCAGCTTGCGGCCCAGGCTTTCGCGGGCATTGCGCTGGGCATTGGTGACCAGGGCGGCCTTTTCGCCCTTGCGCGGCACCGCCAGGCGCACCCGCCGCCCGGCCTTTTCGGACAGGGCCTGTTCCATCAGGTCGTGATCCTCGAGCGGGTGGCTGAGCAGGATCAGCCGGGGCGGTTGTTTCCTGGCATAAAACTGCCCGACAAAGGCCTGCAGCACCTCGCCCGGCCCGGCCCCGGCGCCGGTGCGCGGGTAGAAATCCTGATTGCCCCAGTTCTGATGGGCGCGGATGAAGAACACCTGCACGCAGGCCTGCCCCCCCTCCTGATGCAGCGCGATCACGTCGGCCTCGGCGGTGGCGCGGGGGTTGACGCCCTGCACCTGCTGCACCTGGGTCAGCGCCTGGATACGGTCGCGCAGGGCGGCGGCGCGCTCAAACTCCAGCCGGTCGCTGGCCTCGGCCATGTCGCGGGCCAGCGCCGCCTGCACCCCGGTGCTCTTGCCGCTGAGAAAGGCCTCGGCATCCGCCACCAGGGCGGCGTAATCGGCCTCGGAAATCCTGCCGGTACAGGGGCCGGCGCAGCGCTTGATCTGATAGAGCAGGCAGGGCCGGGTGCGGGCGGCAAAGGTGGCGTCGGTGCAGGTGCGCAGCAGAAACACCCGCTGCAGCTGGTTGAGGGTGCGATTGACCGCCTCGGCCGAGGCAAACGGGCCGAAATAGCGGCCCTTGCGCTTGCGCGCGCCGCGGTGCTTGAGCAGCTGCGGAAAGGCATGGTCGCCGGTCAGCAGGATGTTGGGAAAGCTCTTGTCGTCGCGCAGCAGCACGTTGAAATGCGGCTTGAGCTGCTTGATCAGGTTCTGTTCCAGCAGCAGCGCCTCGGTCTCGGTGCGGGTGGTGAGAAACATCATCGAGGCGGTCTGGCCGATCATCCGGGCAATGCGCGGGGTGTGGCCGCCGGGCCTGGCGTAAGAGGCCACGCGTTTGCGCAGCGCCTTGGCCTTGCCCACATAGAGCACCCGCCCCTGGGCATCGAGCATCCGGTACACGCCGGGGGAATTGTCGATCAGCTTCAGATAGGATTCGATCACCGCATGGCCGGTGGCGGTGGCCTCGGGGGAGGGATCGGGGGCGTCTGGGGTGCTCATTTCCGGGTCATCCTGATTGCGCCTGGCGGCGAGTCAAGGGATAGCGCGCCTGTGCCGATTGATCCATGCCGGTCAGGCGGGCAGGACGGCGCGCCCTGTGGACAAGTCTGGGTACAAAATCGCGGGAAAGTCGAAAAGTTGTTTTGTTCTGCGGGGTTGCCACGTTTTCTTGCATTTTCGTGAATTTTTCCAACGCATTGAAATATCAGGATTTTCTTATTTGGCTTCGGAAAAGTCGCAAATCCGCGGCAACATCCCGCGCCGGCGCCCGCCCGATCGCGGCCCGGTGCACAACTCGGCTGGGGCGCGGGTTATTCAACCCCAACGATATCAGGGGTTTGCCAGCCAAGATGCTGACCGCCATCCACCGCGATCAGCTGCCCGGTGACGGCCGGGGCCTCCAGAAAATAGCCAAGCGCCCCGGTCACATCCACCACGTTGGCGCCACGCCCCAGCACGGTATTGCGCCGCTGGCGGTCGAAATGTTCGG
>CAZPDV010000315.1:0-2518 GCA_964585355.1 uncultured Aliiroseovarius sp. | reverse complement strand
GAGGCTCAGGCCAGGGGCGAAAACGGTAACGACGCCCCGGAGGCGGCCGAGTAAGCTGCCGCCCTGTTTGTAATCAGGGCCGGTCAGTTGCGGCAAGACGGGTGCGGGCGCTTCAGGCGGGCTTTTCCTGCGCCCGGGCGGCGTTGGCCGCCGCCATGGCCTCCAGGACGGCCTCCCATGCCAGCAGGATCGAGGCATGGCGGTTCCTGAAATCGCGGGCCGGGCGCAGCACTTCCAGCTCCTCGAACGGGGCAGGCGGAGTCGGGCCGTTCTCCTTCAGCATGGCCTCCAGCGCATCGCGCGGCCCGGCGATGGTCGCCCGGTCCTGCCCCATCACATGCCGCCCCAGCACCGAGGCCGAGGCCTGCCCCAGCGCGCAGGCCCGCACGTTTTGCGCAAAGTCGCTGACCCGCCCGTCGGCATCAAGGCTGACATAGGCGGTCACGGTCGAGCCACAAAGCGGCGAGCGTTTGCGGGCGCTGGCCTGGGCGCTCTCAAGCGTGCCGGCATGCGGAATGTCGGCGGCAAGCGCCAGGATCCGGGTGGAATAGAGCTTGATCAGGTCGCTGTCGTCCGCCATGGCTTTCCCTCTTGCATGCGGGGCTTTACTACCGAGGCAAATCAGCTTTGGAAAGGACAGGCAATGAAATTTGACCCGGAAGCACTGAAATTTGATGCCCAGGGCCTGATCCCGGCGATCGCTCAGGACGCCACCAGCGGCGAGGTGCTGATGCTGGCCTGGATGAATGCCGAGGCGGTCCGGCGCACGCTCGAGACCGGCCGGGTGACCTATTGGAGCCGCTCGCGGCAGGAATTCTGGGTCAAGGGCGCCACCTCGGGCCATGCGCAGGCGCTGGTCGAGCTGCGGCTGGATTGCGACCGCGACTGCCTGCTGCTGCTGGTGGAACAGACCGGCCCGGCCTGCCATACCGGGCGGCGCTCCTGTTTCTATACCGCGGTGCGCGATGGCGAGGAGGTCGAAATCCTGCGCCCGGAAGCCTGACGTCAGGCGCGGTGGGCCGGTTACGAAAGGCCGACCAGGGCGCGGATATCGGCCGGGCGCATGCCTTCGGCGCGCAGGCTGGCCAGCGACCGGGCATCGTCGCGCTTGGCCAGCCGGCGGCCGGTTTCGTCCCGGATCAGCCGGTGGTGGTGATAGATCGGCGTGGGCAGGCCCAGCAGCTTTTGCAGCAGCACATGGATCGGCGTGGCCGGGGCCAGGTCGGCGCCGCGCACCACATGGGTAATGCCCTGGGCCGCGTCATCCACCACCACGGCCAGGTGGTAAGAGGTGCCGATGTCGCGCCTGGCAAGAACAATATCCCCAATATTATCAACCATATGATCTGCGTTCCTGATGTATTCTCCGGGAGTGGTCCCGGTCTCGGCAAAGCGGATTTCGCCAATCCGTTCCATGGCGCGCCGCATGTTCAGGCGCAGCGCATCGCCCGGCTGGCGGCTGGCCATGGGGCGGGCGCGACAGGTGCCGGGGTAAACCGGCCCGTCCGGCCCGGCGGCGCCTTCCTGCGGCGCGGCAAGCGCGGCGCGAATATCGGCGCGCGAGCAACTGCAGGGATAGACCAGCCCGCTCTCGGCCAGACGCGCCAGCGCCGCCTCATAGGCCGGCAGGCGCGCGCTCTGGCGCATGACCGGCCGCGCCCAGTCGAGGCCGAGCCAGTGCAGATCGTCATGGATGGCGCGCTCGAATTCCGGGCGGCAGCGCGGCCGGTCGATATCCTCGATCCTGAGCAGGAACTCCCCGCCCGCCGCCCGCGCCATTTCCCAGGCGGTGAGCGCCGAAAAGGCGTGCCCCAGATGCAAAAGCCCGGTCGGCGAGGGGGCGAATCGGGTGACCAATTTGCCTGTCATGCCGCCCCTTTCATCTTTCCTGCAAATACTCCCGCCGGAGGCATAAAATCATTGCCCGGCCAGCCAGTCGCGCCACGCCGCCTTGGCCCGGTCGGTATAGGCCTTGTAGCGATCCCGCCGCCCGCGCCGGCCGCCCCTGAGCCCCTCGACCGGGCGAAACAGGCCGAAATTGACGTTCATCGGCTGAAAGCTCCGGGCCTCGGCGCCGCCGGTAATGTGGTGAATGAGCGCCCCCATGGCCGCGTCCTGCGGCACGTCGGGCAGGGGCCGGCCCTGGATTTCAGCCGCCGCCATGCGCCCGGCCAGAAGCCCCATGGCCGCACTTTCCACATAGCCCTCGACCCCGGTGATCTGCCCGGCAAAGCGGATATTGGGCCGGGTGCGCAGGCGCATCTGGCTGTCCAGAAGCGTCGGCGAATTGATGAAGGTGTTGCGGTGGATCCCGCCCAGGCGGGCGAACCGGGCATTCTCAAGCCCCGGAATCATCCTGAAAACAGCGGTTTGCGCGCCATACTTCATCTTGGTCTGAAAGCCGACCATGTTATAGAGCGTGCCCAGCGCATTGTCGCGCCTGAGCTGCACCACCGCATGGGGCTTGTCCTCGGGCCGGTGCGCATTGGTCAGGCCCACCGGCTTCATCGGCCCGTGG
>CAZPDV010000314.1:0-2521 GCA_964585355.1 uncultured Aliiroseovarius sp. | reverse complement strand
CGGCTCGGTGGGCTGGGCCGGGGCTGGCCGGGGCTCTGATGCCGGTGATGTTGCCGCACTGGCAGCCGGGGTGGAGTGCACGGGCGTCGCGGCATTTGCCGGGGCCTGCATGGGGGTGTCGGTGGGGGAGGCCTGGGCCAGCGCGGTGGCGGCCGGCGCCGCTACCGGAGCCGGCGACACGATCGCGCCACCATCCGAGCGCGCCTCACCGCCATCGGGAGCAATCGCGCGCAGGGTAAGCACGCGCGGCGCATCCGACGGGCCAAGCTGGGCCATGGCCACGAAATTGCCGCTGGCATCGGCCTCGGCCATGGCGATGTCCTGGCCGTCAAGCTCCACATGCACCTGGGCACCGGGCGCGGCCTGCCCGGCAATCACCGCGCCGCCCTCGGCGTCGATGCGCACCAGGTCAAAGCTGGGCGGGAGCGGCGCGGCGGCAGGGGCGGATTGGGAAGAAGGCGCGGGGGCCTCTCCGGCCTCTGCCGAGGGGGTGGGGGCGGCGGCCGGCTGGGGGCGGGCCGGCGCCAGCGTTGCCGCAGGGGTAGCCTCGGCCTCTGGCGCGGGCTCAGCGGTCGCCTCGGCATCCGGCGCGGCGGTCTCTCCGGCCTCTGGCGCGGGCTCGGCGGTCGCCTCGGCATCCGGCGCGGTGGCCTCTCCCGCCTCTGGCGCGGTGGCCGGAACTGGCGCCGGCGTTGCCGCGGGGAGGGTTTCCGAGGAAGGTTCCGGTTCCACCGGGGTGGCTGTCGCAGGGGTGTCTGTCGCGGGGGCGGGCTGCTGCGCCGCGGTGCTTGCCGGCGCTTCCGCCACCACCGAGCCGCTGGTGCCCGGCGCCTGGACCGTGCCCTCGCCCTCCCCTGCCCCGGCGGAACCGGCCTGAGGCAGGGCCGAGGCGGCGCTGTCGGCCTGCTTTTGCGGCTGTTTTTCCGGTGGCGTCAGCGCGGCATAGGTCAGATAGCCCAGCAGCGCCACAACCACCGCCCCCGCCGCCCCCAGGGCAACCGCGCCGGGGCCGCTGGCCGCATGTCCTTGCGATTTCGTCATTCCTTCCCCCTTCGCGCCGCTTCGCCGCGGCTTGCCCCAATTTAAAGCGTTTCGAGTTCATGTCGAGTCGCGCCGTCAAAATCCGGCGCCCGCGCCCTCGACAGGCTGCGCCCACCCCGGTAACAGGGGCCAAGACCATCACGATCCCGACCCAGCCAGGAACATGCCATGTCACTGCAAGCGCCCCCCGCCCTGTCCGTCTGTGTCTATTGCGGTTCGCGATTGGGGGCCAGCCCCGCGTTTCAACACGCCGCCGAGGCCTTGGGCCAGGGGCTGGCGGCGCGTGGCTGGCGGCTGGTTTACGGGGCCGGCGACGTGGGGTTGATGGGGGTGGTGGCACGCGCCACCCAGAGCGCCGGCGGCGACACCTTCGGGGTGATCCCCACGCATCTGTTGCGCCGCGAGGTCGGCAAGCGCGACCTGAGCCGGTTTGTCATCACCGAGAACATGCATGAGCGCAAGAAGGTGATGTTCATGAATGCCGACGCGATCGTGGTCTTGCCCGGCGGCGCAGGGTCGCTGGACGAATTTTTCGAGGTCCTGACCTGGCGCCAGCTTGGCCTGCATTCCAAGCCTGTTTTTCTTTTGAATACAGAGGGGTACTGGGACAAACTCATCGCCCTGATCGCGCATGTGATTGACCAGGGCTTTGCCGATTCAGAGCTTGCCGACATGATCGTATCGGTGCCCGATGTGCCGACGCTGCTGGCCGGGCTGGAGGCGACCCGGACCCCGGCCAGCGCCTGAACTCAACCGTTCATTGCCTCCAGGGCAGCGGCGATGTCGCGGGCCATCTTGTCAAGCGGCAGGCCGGTCAGGTCCTTGTCGATCTCGGCCACCAGCCGCGCCCGCAGGTCTTTCGGCATTGCCTTGCGAATGGCGCCAAGCGCCCTGGGCGGGGCGACCACGACCAGGTGCTCCGGGGCCTCCTGCCGGGCCAGGTCCTCCAGCAGCCGGACCGCATCCTTGTCAAACCGGTCCTCGCGCAGCTGGTGCCAGTCGGTATCCGCCACCGCCGAGCGCTGCCCCTTGCCGGGATCGGCCATCCGGCCGGGGCGGTCGGCGCCCTGATCGCGGCTTGGCGGGTTCTCCTGCACCCGGCGCGACATCACCTCAAGCACCGGCTCGAACGCGGTGCCGACATTTTTCAGCACCAGCGCCTTTGCCCCATCCGCGACCAATACATGCGTGCCTGTTATCAACCTTTTCATTTCTTGTCCCCTTTTCATCTCTCACCTGTCATATAGGGGCGCGCCTGAGCGCTGATAAGAGCACATCCCGAGGCGGATCACCCGGCGGGGACGTTCCAGCCGTCCGCCCGGGACAGCGCCGACAGGGCCGCCTCCAGCCGGGCCAGCGGCAGCATCACCAGCATGCCGGGCGCATCCATGGCCAGCGTGACCTTCCCGCCCGCCGCCACCGCGTTCGAGGTGCCGATCCGGCCGGTCGGCGCCATCTCCATCCCCTCGACCGGCCAGGC
>CAZPDV010000313.1:0-2528 GCA_964585355.1 uncultured Aliiroseovarius sp. | reverse complement strand
ATTCGGGGTAAAGACTCGCCGGCCATCGGCCAGATAGAAAGTCACGCCGGTATAGGTCACATAGCCGACACCGGGAACCTTTATGGTGACCGTATCCCCGGCCCAGGAAGAGGTAATGTCCGAACCGTCAATACTGTCATTGTTGAACTGGTCGAAATCACCATCGTTGTTTTGATCGACCAGGTTGAAATGGGTAAAGGTCATCGCCGTACCCGCCGGCGGCGGGCTATAGGGATCAATCAGAAAGAACTGGTCATTATAAGTTGTCGGCATGGTACTTTGTACTTTTGCAGCTCTGAACACGTGGCAAAATACCACTTGCACGAGATCATGTAATAGCGATCAACTTTGTCAAAAATGGGGAAATTTGAGAAAAATTCCTCAAAACGGCATCCGCGCCGGGCGTATCACAACCCGACGCCGCCTGTTTCTCGGCACGAACAGCGCCGCAACGCCCCAGGTTATGGCATAAACCTGTGGCTCGGACCCTCAAGGTTTTCCTGATAGACCGCCCGGCGCCGCTCGGGCGTCACGCATACCTTGTCGCCTTCATAGGCCTCGCGCCAGACAAAACCGCGCTTGCAGGAATTTGGCCCGTAACGCCCGCGCGGATTGACCCGCGAGCCGGCAATGGCGTTTTCATGCGCCGCCTCTGCCTGGCTTTCCGGGGTAACGCAGACATGATCGCCCGGATATATATTGCGCCAGACATACCCATCGGCACAGGCATCCTCAGCTATGATCCGTTCGGGGATGAGCATCCCCGGAATAGTCAGGCCAGGTTCTGTCGGAGCCGGCTCTGTCGGGGCGGGCAAAACTGTACCTGGCAAAACGTCACGCCCCAAATCCAGATCGGGCAAGGCGCCGTCAGGCAATGTCGGCGCAGGCGGAGATGCCGGCTCCGGCTCTGGTGCAGGCTCCGGTTCCGGCGGAGGCGAGGAGGAACTGCTCGCCCCCAGGATGCCGCCAATGATCAGACCGAGGATCGCGGCGGCGGCGGCATCATTGCTGTCTCGCGCGGCCTCTTCCGGGTTGGCGGCGGCCAGATACCTGGCACTGACCCAGCCGTTCGGCCCGTCCTGCTCCACATAACACCAGTTGCCCTGACATTCGGTGATATTCACCGCCTCGCCGCTTGACAGGGTATCGAGGCGGCTGAACCCGACACCGGGGCCACTGCGGACATTCACCGCGGATCTGGCAACTGCTTCTACTGCCAAGGCGGCTTGCGCGCTCAACACCAATGCGGTTGCGGCGCCAGTCATCAGAGATTTCAAACCGGGGGCTCGCATGAGTCTCCCTCCCTTGAAATGATCTGTCGCTCTGTAACTCCCTCCCACAAGACTGCCTTGACACGATCCACCTGTCAAGCCGGCCTCCGGGCACGCGCCCTCAGGCCCGGACGGCATCTTCCTCCAGCGCAAGCGGCGCCGGCAGGTGGGTCAGCATTTCCTTGGGGCAAACCTGCAGGAAATTGCGCCGCTCGGAAGACCAGTGTTCCAGAATACCGGCCGCGACCTGGCTGCCGGTCTCGGCAAGATGTTGCTCGATCAGCCCTTTCAACTCGCCTTCCCAATGGCCACGAGCGACCCGGCAGGTCACCAGCGTCTCGTGATTCATATAGTCCCTGGCGGTTCCGTCCGGGTCATGGATATAGGCCATGCCGCCGGTCATGCCGGCCCCGAAATTGGCCCCGATCGACCCCAGGATCACCGCGACGCCGCCGGTCATGTATTCACAGCCATTCGATCCACAGCCCTCGATCACCACCTTGGCCCCGGAATTGCGCACCGCAAAACGCTCGCCCGCCCGGCCCGCGGCAAACAGATAGCCATCGGTGGCGCCATAAAGCACGGTGTTGCCGATGATGGTGTTTTCCGAGGCAACCAGCGGGCTGGCCATGGGCGGGCGCACCACGATGATGCCCCCCGACAGGCCCTTGCCCACATAATCGTTGGCATCGCCCGACACTTCCAGCTTCAGCCCCGGCGCGGCAAAGGCCCCCAGCGACTGCCCGGCGCTTCCGGTCAGCTTGACCGTCAGGTGGTCGGGTTGCAGGTGGTTGCGCATGCCAAAGCGCCGCACGATATGGCTGGAAACCCGAGTGCCCACCGTCCGATGCGTGTTTTGCACGCTGTAGGAAAGCTGCATCTTCTCGCCTTCCTCGAAGAACCGATGCGCATCGCGCACGATCTGAGCGTCCAGCGTATCGTCCACCGGCGTGCGCTCTCGATTTCGATCATAGGAAATGTTGTCGGCCCCATCGACCCGGATCAGGAGCGGGTTGAGGTCAAGATCGTCCAGATGCGCGTTGCCGCGGCTGACCTGGGTCAGCAGGTCTGCCCGCCCGATCACTTCGTCCAGGGACCGCGCCCCGATCGAGGCGAGAATCTCGCGCACCTCCTGGGCATAGAAGGTGATCAGGTTCACCACCTTGTCGGCGGCATCCTCGGTAAAGCGGGCACGCAGGGTTTCGTCCTGGGTGCAGATCCCCACCGGGCAGGTGTTCGACTGACACTGCCGCACCA
>CAZPDV010000312.1:0-2532 GCA_964585355.1 uncultured Aliiroseovarius sp. | reverse complement strand
TGGGTGGATTTCGCCATCCGCTATGGCTTTCTGACCTTGCTGGTGGGGTTGCTGATCTTCTTTTCGCTGGCCACTGACGGGTTTTTCAGCCCGTTTTCGGCGGTGTTCATCTTTCAGTCGGTGGCGATCACCGGCATCCTGGCGCTGGGGGTGACCTTCACGCTGGTGGTGGACGGGTTTGACCTTTCGATCGGCTCCACCGCCACCTCGGCGCTGATGCTGTCGGCCTACATGATGGTGGTCCTGCAGCAGGGCGCGGTGGTCGCGGTCATTGCCTGCCTGGTGATGGGGGCGCTCATTGGCCTGGTCAACGGGCTTCTGATCGTCAAGACCAGGGTGCCCGACCTGCTGGCGACGCTGGGCATGATGTTCCTGCTCATCGGCCTGCAGCGCATCCCCACCGAGGGGCGCTCGATCTCGACCGGCATGGTGCTGCCCAATGGCGAAAAGGCCAACGGCGTGTTCGATCCGGCGTTTCTGTGGCTGGGGCGGCACAAGTTCGATTTCATCATTCCCAAGCTGATCCCGGTTTCGGTGGTGATCTTTGTCATCGTTGCGGTTCTGGTCTGGGTGTTTCTGGAAAAGACCCGCCATGGCCGGCTGATGTATGCGATCGGCTCGAACCAGCGCGCGGCGGCGTTGGCGGGGACCAATGTCAACCGCTACAAGGTGCTGGCCTATGTGTTTTCCGGGGTGCTGGCCTCGGTCGGGGGCATCCTGCTGTCGGCCCGGCTGGGGCGGGGCGACATTGCATCGGGCAACAACCTGCTGCTGGACAGCGTGGCGGCGGCGCTGATCGGTTTTGCGGTGCTGGGCGCGGCCAAGCCCAACGCCTTCGGCACCGCCATCGGCGCGCTGTTCGTGGGCATCCTGCTGCAGGGCCTGACCATGATGAACGCGCCTTACTACACACAGGATTTCGTCAAGGGGGTCGTGCTTGTCGTCGCCCTTGTTTTCACCTTCGTGCTGACGGGTCGGCGCGCGGGTTCAAACCACTGAGATTCATTGGAAACCAAGGGAGGATCCACAATGAAGATTACCAGAAGACTGGCCCTGGGGCTTGCCGGCGGCATTGCCGCGCTGGCCACGGGATTTGGCGGCGCCCTTGCCGGCGACATGCCGGCGCCGTTCGACAATCCGGGCGAGGTCAAGATCGCGCTGGTGCGCTACCTGTCCACCGGCGATTTCTTTCAGGCCTACCTGTCCGGGGTCGAGGCCCAGGCCAAGGCGCTGGGCGTCGATCTGCGGGTGTTTGACAGCCGCCAGGACGCCGCCCTTCAGGCCGACATGGTGGACCAGGCCATCGCCCTGGGCGTGGACGGCATCATCATCCAGCACGGCCTGACCGAAAGCATGCAGGACGCGGCCCAGCGGGCGCTGGATGCCGGCATCAAGGTGGTGGCCTTTGACGTGAACGTGGAAAACGACGCCATCCCGCAGATCGAGCAATCCGACCGCGACCTGGCGCGTCTGGCGCTGGAACAGGCGATCAAGGACAATGGCGAAAGCTTCAAGGCGGGCTATGTCTATGTGGCCGGGATCGCGCCGCTTGACCGGCGCGACGAAACCTGGCGCCAGTTCAAGGAGAAGTATCCGGGCATCGAGGAAGTGGCCCAGTTCGGCACGCTCGACAACCCGATTGCCAACTCGGTCGCCAACCAGGCGCGTTCGGTGCTGCAGGCCCATCCCGACATCACCGTGATGTTCGCCCCCTATGACGAATTTGCCAAGGGCGTGAAGATTGCCGTGGACGAGGCCGGGCTGAACACCCAGATCAGCATCTATTCGGCGGACATTTCCACCGCCGACATTTCCGCCATGCGCGAACCCGACAGCGCCTGGAAGGCCACCGCCGCCACCAACCCGGCGGTAGTGGGCGAGGTCTCGGTGCGCTCGCTGGCGATGCTGCTGGCCGGCGAAGATCCGGGCCACAACGTGATCATTCCGCCGACCCTGATCACCCAGGCGATGCTGAACGATCTGGACATCTCGAACATGGAAGAGCTGTCGGCCAAGCTGCCGCAATTCGCCCATGCCGATGTCTCGGTGCCCGACTGGATGCCGCTGCCGCCGCGCTGAGAGAGGCATTGAAAACCGGGGTCGCGGGCGGGTGCCCGCGGCCCCAACCCAGGGAACATGCCATGCTGATCGGAATTGACCGGAACATGACGCCGCCCTTGATGGATGCGCTGATGCGCATGGGCCATGGCGATGAAATCGTGGTGGCGGATGCCAACTTTCCTGCCGACAGCATCGCCGCCGGCACCCGCATCGGTGCGCCGATCCACCTGGCCGGCCTCGATGCCCCCGCGGCGGTCGATCTGATCACCAAATACATGCCGCTGGACGGCTTTTCCGAAGCCTGCGCCTGGCGGATGGAAATTGACGATGCGCCTGACCAGCTGGGCGAGGTGCACGAGATGACGTTTGGATGGATCACGGACCGCATGCCCGAGGGCGCGGGGCTGGCCTCCATGCCACGGCCCGATTTCTACCCCCGCGCCGCGCGCGCCTTTGCCGTGGTCGCCACCG
>CAZPDV010000311.1:0-2545 GCA_964585355.1 uncultured Aliiroseovarius sp. | reverse complement strand
TGTCAGAGCTTCAGCATGAAGGTGCCGTCGGCCTCGATCGGCAGCCAGGTCTTGTAATAGTCGCGCAGATTGGCCAGCGGATCGACATCCTCGAAAGCCGCCGGGTAAAGCTGTTTGGCGATATATTGCAGATAGGTGAAATCGTAGAGCGTGCGCGTGCCGCCGTGATAGATGCCATGCACCGCGCCGTTTTTCACCGCGCCAAGCGCGCTCCAGCCGGGGCGTCTGGTATAGGCGGCCATGCGTTCGCGCGTCAGCGCCGGATCGACGCCGAAACCCATCACCACCGCCTTGGGCTTGCCCACCCAGTCCGAGCCCGCCAGGAAGATCACATCCGGGTTCGAGGCGATCACGTATTCCGGGCTGAGCGGGGCGTAAGAGCCGATCTTGCCCCTGGCGATGTTGTTGCCGCCGGCGGTTTCGATCACCCCGGCCCACATGCCCTTGCCATAGGAATTGCCGTATTCGTCGGGGCCCTTGTTGCCCAGTTCCACATAGACCCTGGGGATCGGCGCGCCGCCCTTGCGGGCGTTGGCGACACGGGTCTGAACCTCCTCGACGGCATCGCCATAGGGATGCGCCAGCTGGTGCCCGCGCGCCTCGGCGTCGCCACCCAGCACATCGCCGATCAGATGGGTCGAGGCCATGTGCTTTTCCACCGTCTGGGCGTTGTAGTCGGCGACCACGACCGGGATGCCGGCGGCCTCCAGCTTGGCAACGCCCTGTTCGCCCAGGCCGTTGAACTGCCAGGCGGCCAGGATCGCCACATCCGGGCGCGCGGCCACGGCGGTTTCGATGGAAAAGGTGCCGCCCCAGACCTCGCCCACGTCGATCAGATCGTTCAGGCGCGGCTCGACCGCGACATAGCGCGTCCATTGCGAATTGCGCCAGCCCTCCCAGGCCTCGCGCGAAATGGCCACCACCCGGTCATAGGCATGGCGCCCGCCGATGGCCCAGAAATCCTCGAAATAGAAGCCCAGCAGCACCCGCTGCGGGTCCATCGGCACCTGAACCTCGCGGCCCAGCACATCGGTGACGGTCCTGGTGGTTGCGGCCAGGGCCGGGGTGAACAGGCTGGCCGAGGCCGCCGCCGCAGCGGTGCCCAGAAATGTTCTGCGTTTCATGTGATTGTCCTTTCAACAAGCAGATCGGATGGTCCGGTGCGCAGCGATGTGCCGCGACCGGGGTCAGAGGATCAGAGGCTTGTCGAAAGGGGTGGTGCGCGGCTGGCGTATGGGCTGTGGGAAAGGCCGGTGGCGGGGGCTTGCGTCTGCGTGATGGACAGGCGCTCGGCCCCCGTGCAGGGCGCTGCAATCAGCGTCAGGTCGGGCGCGGGCGTCGGCGCGACGCCGCCGAACTGCGCGCACCACGGGCAGGAGACCTTTTTCGCCGGAATGTCCTTGACCGGGTTGCCCTCGGCATCGACGGTGATGGTGGTCAGTTCGGTGCCCGAACAGATGGTGATGGTGTGCAGCCCGCCCGCCTGCGCCGCCGAGGGCTGCAGGATAAAGCCGCTCATCACCAGCTGGGTGAAGATCCACAAAAAGGCCGGCAGCAGCATCACCGCGCCGGCACCGCGCCGTTTCGCCAGGGCGCGACGGCGACCGGGGGCAGCGCCACTGCGCACAGGCAGAGGCCGGCCAGCGGCCGCCCCCCGGTTCGCCCTGTTTCCGCGCAAGAACACCTTTCGCCCCCTCTCGCCCCTTTTCCCGGTCAGACCGCCGGGGCAAACATCCGCGCCACGAACAGGCCGCGCGCGCGGCTGCCCCGCAGCCGTTTGGCCGCGGCCAGCACCGCCAGGTCAACCAGCGGCTCGATCAGGATAACCGAAAGATAGGCGACGCCAAATGTGGCGATATGGCCCAGGGTTGCCAGCGACAGGCCCTGCCCCCAGAGCACCCAGAAGGCCACCCAGCCCACCGTCACCGCCTGAAAGGCCAGCGACATGCGCACCACCTGCCCGTAGGCCAGATCGACATAGGCGGTGCGCGCCGGAATGAGGCGGCGCGCCACCAGCGAAAGCGCGGCCAGCGATCCGATCAGCGTGGTGACATTCATGCCGTATTGCGGCAGGTCGAAAGGCGCGAAGAACAGCCCCTGCGCCAGCAGCCCCAGCGCCAGCCCCACCGCCGCCGGCCCGGCGCCCAGCGTCAGAAACAGGGTCGAGCCCAGGATCAGGTGAACCTCGGACACCCCGACCGGCACATGCGGCAGGATCTCGAAAAAGGAAAACACCAGCCCCGTGGCCAGCGCGGCGCGCCCGGCAAAGGCGGCCAGCCCGTTGTCGCGGATCGCGTCCAGCGCCAGCTTGCCGGCCAGCGCGATGCTGCCCGCGCCGGTCGCGTATCCAAGGGCCAGCTTGGCGCCGGTGACGACGCCCGGTTCGATATGCATGATCTTTCTCCCTTGCACCCATCGTGCGTTATGCCCGGCCGGGGCCGGGGCGGTTCCATTCGATCGGGCAGGTCTCCTGACTTGGCGCGTCGATGTCGGCCCCGCCTTCCCGGATGGCTCCAGTGGCATGATGGGGCGCGGCTCTTCGCCG
>CAZPDV010000310.1:0-2552 GCA_964585355.1 uncultured Aliiroseovarius sp. | reverse complement strand
GCCCGCGCCCTCGCCAACTGAGCCTTTCATCTTTCCGCAAATACTCCGGGGGTCTGGGGGTGGAACCCCCAGCCAGTCGCGGCGCTCTAACCCCGCGAAACCCTTTTACCGGCCACCCAGACATCGCGCACCGCCCGGTCGTCGCCCATCATGATGGTGGGGAAAAGCTGCTCCCAGAAATCTTCGGCCCGGGCCGCGCGCTGGGCGATCGCCGGGGTCGAGTCCAGGTCCACCACCACCAGGTCGGCCTCCATCCCGGCCGCAAGGTTGCCGATTACCCCATCCAGATGCAGCGCCCGCGCCGCCCCGGCC
This sequence comes from uncultured Aliiroseovarius sp., assembly GCA_964585355.1. Taxonomy (GTDB): domain Bacteria; phylum Pseudomonadota; class Alphaproteobacteria; order Rhodobacterales; family Rhodobacteraceae; genus JAAEUB01. Next base: position 2,240 of record CAZPDV010000310.1, on the reverse strand, counting down.
GTGGCCAGCCACCACAGTTCGGCCGGGTGCAGCGCCCGGCCCGACAACTGCCCCACCTCATAGGCCGCCGCCATGGTCCTGAGCATGGAAAACGACGAGCCACCGCCGATATCGGTGGCCAGCCCCACCCGCAGCCCGGCCCCTGCCAGCCCGTCCATGTCAAAAAGCCCCGAGCCGATGAAGGTGTTCGAGGTCGGGCAGTGGATCAGCGACATGTCGCGCTCGGCAATCGCGGCGCGTTCGCGTTCGGTCAGGTGGATGGCATGCCCCATCAGCGCGCCGGGGCCGGCCAGGCCAAAGCGCTCGTAAACATCCAGATAGTCGCGCGCCTCGGGGAAAAGCGCGCGCACCCAGGCGATTTCCTCGACCTGTTCGGAAAGATGCGTCTGCATCAGGCAATCGCGATGCTCGCCCCACAACGCCCCCAGCGCCTCCAGCTGTTCCGGGGTCGAGGTCGGGGCAAAGCGCGGTGTGATCACATAGGAAAGCCGCGCCTCCCCGTGCCATTTTTCCAGCAGCGCCTTGCTGTCGTCATAGGCGGCTTGCGCGCTGTCGCGCAGGTTGTCGGGCGCGTTGCGATCCATGCAGGTCTTGCCGCCCAGCGCCCGCAGGCCCCGGCGCCGGGCCTCGGTAAAATAGGCATCGACGCTGGCCGGATGGATGGTGCAGAAGCTGACCGTGGTGGTGGTGCCGTGGCCGAGCGTCAGGTCGAAATAGCGCGCGGCGATCTCGGCGGCATAAGCGGCATCGCCAAAGCGCGCCTCCTGCGGAAAGGTATAGCTCTCGAGCCAGTCGATCAGCCGCTTGCCCCAGGAGGCAATGATCGCGGTCTGCGGATAATGGGCATGGGCATCGACAAAGCCCGCGCTGATCAGCGCGGCGCCGTAATCGTGCCGCTCGGCCCCGGCGAAACGCGCGCCGATCTCATCGGCGGGGCCGACCGCAACAATGCGGCCCGCTTCCACCGCCACCGCGCCGCGCCGTTCATGGCGCACCGCGCCCACGCCTTCGGTGAACGGGTTGCCCGAAAATCCAAGTGTCTGACCGAAAAGAAGTTTCACCTGCCGTCTCCATCGCTGCGCCGGTCAGGATAACGGCTGCAAAACCTGCCGTAAACGGCGCATTGCCTCTGTTTTTCCAAAACAGCTTCGCCTATACCGGGGCCAATCCGGGGGGCAGCCATGCTGGACGAACGCGCCGAGAACGAGCCGTTGAAAGACGGCGATTACACGCTCAGCGACGAGCTGTTCGATCTTGTCGAACAGGCGGTCGAACAGGGCGATACCGAGACGCTTGCCCGCGCCCTTGCCCCCCTGCACCCGGCCGATATCGCCGACCTGCTGGAGCAGCTCGACCCCGAGACCCGGCAAAGGCTGGTCAGCCTGCAGGCGGGCGATTTCGATGGCGAGATCCTGTCCGAGCTGGACGAGGGCCTGCGCGAAGAGGTGGTGGATGCGCTGCCGCGCAAGGCGCTGGCCGACGCGGTGCGCGAGCTTGAGACCGACGATGTTGTCGATCTGGTCGAGGATCTGGACGAGGCCCAGAAAGAGGCGGTGCTGGGGGCGCTGGATGCGCCCGACCGGGTCGCGGTCGAACACTCCCTGACCTATCCCGAGGGCTCGGCCGGCCGCCTCATGCAGCGCGAATTCGTGGCGGTGCCCGAACATTGGAACGTGGGTCAGACCATTGATTTCCTGCGCGCCCAGGACGATCTGCCCGAGCAGTTCTACCACGTCATCCTGGTCGATCCGCGCATGCGCCCCACCGGATACGTTACCCTTGGCCGGCTGATGTCGGCGCCGCGCAAGACCGCGCTCAGGGACATTACCGAGGACAGTTTCCGCACCATTCCGGTGCTCCAGGACGAGGCCGAGGTCGCCTATGCCTTCAACCAGTATCACCTGATTTCGGCCCCGGTGGTGGACCAGGACGGCCGGCTGGTGGGCGTCATCACCATCGACGACGCCGTGGACATCATGGAGGAGGAGACCGAAGAGGACATCATGCGCCTGGCCGGGGTTGGCGAAGAGAGCCTCTCGGACCGGGTGTCGGAAATTGCCCTGAGCCGGCTGCCCTGGCTGGGGGTGAACCTGCTTACCGCCATCCTTGCCTCGCTGGTCATTGCCCAGTTCGACACGGTGATCGCCCGCTATGTGGCGCTGGCGGTGCTGATGCCGATCGTGGCCTCGATGGGGGGCAATGCCGGCACCCAGAGCCTGACCGTGGCGGTGCGCGCCCTG
>CAZPDV010000309.1:0-2557 GCA_964585355.1 uncultured Aliiroseovarius sp. | reverse complement strand
CGGTCGACATGCGCGCGGCGATCTGCGGGTTGACCGGATCGAGCCGGATCAGCCAGTCGGCCAGCAGGGCGTAGCCCGCGCCCGAGGCGGTGTGAAAGCCGGCCGGGTTGGCCACCAGCCCGCCGAACAGCGCCCGGAAGCGGTTGGGGTTTTTCCAGTTGAAATCAGGATGTTGGCTCAGGCGCCGGGCGGTTTCGACGGCGCTTTCGGGGCGGGCATGCAGGACCTGGAGGGTGAACCATTTGTCGATCACCAGCGGGTCGTCCTGCCAGCGGCGATAGAACGCGTCCAGTTCTGCGTGGCCCTGGCCCACCTCGATCAGGGCGGCCAGCGCGCCCAGCTTCAGGGTCATGTTGTCGGCCTCGGCAAAGACCCGGGCCGCCTCGGTGCCGCCGTCGAGCCGGGTGGTCAGGTCCAGCAGTTCCAGCGCCAGCGCGCGCATGCCCGATTGTTCCGCATCGGGGGCGAAGGGCGCCTGCACCTGCATTTCGGGGGCGAGGCGGGCAATGTCCGCCTCCAGGTGCCGGGCGATGGCGGTGGTCAGGCGGGCAAGGGCCGCGTGGATCCGGTCGGGATCGGGGGTGATGCCGGCATCATGCAGGGTCTGGGCCATGTCGTCCTGGCCGGGGCGGCGCAGGCTCAGGGCGCGGAAGGCGGGCTCAAGCGCGTCATTGCGCAACATGCCGGCCAGCGCCTCCAGATAGGCCGGGTCGGGGGCGGCGCCCTCGGTTATCATCGCCACCAGCACCTGTTTGGAGAGCGCCCGCCCGGCCTCCCAGCGGTTGAACGGGTCGGTGTCATGGGCCAGGAGGAAGGCGCGCTCGGCGGCAGAGCTTTCGCGGGTGAGGATCACCGGCGCCGAGAAATTGCGCAGGATCGAGGGCACCGGCCGCGCCGCCAGCCCCTCGAAGGTAAAGCTCTGACGGGCCTCGGTCATTTCCAGCACCCGGGTCGGCGCCACCTCGTCGCCATTCGGCCCCAGGAGCCCGACCGCGATCGGAATCACCAGGGGCTGCTTGTCGGGCTGGCCCGGCGTGGGCGGCGTTTTCTGTGTAAAGGTAAGGGTATAGGTGCCGTTCTTGAAGTCCTCCTCGACGCTCAGGCGCGGGGTGCCGGCCTGGCTGTACCAGCGGCGGAACTGGCTCAGATCGCGCCCGGTCGTGTCCTCGAACACCTTGAGCCAATCGTCGATGGTGGCGGCCTGGCCATCGTGGCGGGCGAAATAGAGGTCAAGCGCCCGGCGGTAAGCCTCGGGCCCCACCAGGGTCGCCAGCATGCGGATCACCTCGGCCCCCTTTTCATAGACGGTGGCGGTGTAGAAATTGTTGATCTCGATGTAATGGTCGGGCTGAACCGGGTGGGCGAGCGGGCCGTTATCCTCGCGGAACTGGCGGGCGCGCAGGGCCAGCACGTCCTCGATGCGTTGCACCGCCTGGCTGCGCATGTCGCCCGAGAAGCACTGATCGCGATAGACGGTCAGCCCCTCCTTGAGGCTGAGCTGAAACCAGTCGCGGCAGGTGATGCGGTTGCCGGTCCAGTTGTGGAAATATTCATGCGCGATGATGCCCTCGATCCGGGCGAAATTGGCGTCGGTCGAGGTCTCGCGGCTGGCCAGCACCGCCGAGGTGTTGAAGATGTTGAGCCCCTTGTTTTCCATCGCGCCCATGTTGAAGTCGCTGACCGCGACGATCTGGAAGATGTCGAGGTCGTATTCGCGGCCGTATTTTTCCTCGTCCCAGCGCATGGCCGCCTTGAGCGCGGTCATCGCCCATTCGGTCTTGGCCTGGTCCGGGCCGGGGCGGGTCCAGAGCCGGAGCGCCACCTCGCGCCCGGACATGGTGGTAAAGCTGTCCTCGCGCGCCGCCAGCTCGCCCGCCACCAGCGCGAACAGGTACGCGGGCTTGGGCCAGGGGTCGTGCCATTCGGCCCAGCCGGGGCCGGCGGCGACCGGGTTGCCGTTGGACAAGAGCACCGGCAGGTCGCCCTCGATGCGCACGGTGAACGGCGCCATCACGTCGGGGCGGTCCGGGTAGAAGGTGATGCGGCGAAAGCCCTCGGCCTCGCATTGGGTGCAGTACATGCCGTTGGAAAGATAAAGCCCCTCGAGCGCGGTATTGGCGGCGGGGTCGATCTCGACCTCGGCCTCCCAGGTAAAGGCGCCATCGGGCACCGGGCAGGTCAGGCCGGTCTCGGTGATCTCGGGGCTGACCGGGGCGCCGTCGATGCTGGCGCGGATCAGGCGCGGCCCCTCGCCATTGAGGAAGAAGGGCTGTTTCGGCGCCTCCGGGTTGGGGGTGAAGCGGATGCGCGAGCGCACCCGGGTGGCGGTGGGGTCCAGCACGAAGGTCAGGTGCACCGCCTCGACCAGCCAGGCGGGCGGGGTGTAATCGGCAAGGGTGACGGTCTTGCGGCTGGGCATGGGGCTCTCCTTTTTCCTGGCGCGAAAATGGCCGGTTCCGGGCCGGGCCACAAGAGGCAGATTTGGTCGGAGTGGAAAGGGGGCATTAGGCTCAAGACTCAATCAACTCCACCACAGGATGACGGCGGCGATAGCGAT
>CAZPDV010000308.1:0-2559 GCA_964585355.1 uncultured Aliiroseovarius sp. | reverse complement strand
CGGCAGATCGAAGGCGACCGAGAGCCCGGTCTGACCGCGCGTGAGGTTCTCGCGGTAGAGCGCGTTGGATGCCGCCGCCGAGGAATGGCCGGCATAGGTGCGGATCAGCCAGGGGCGGTCGCGGTGGGGCGTGGTCATGGCGGCCTCGTATTGTTGCGCCGCAGCATTATCCACGGCGCAACAATGTTTCGCAAGGCCAAATCTTGCAGCAAGGAAGTTACGCTGCGAAACGGCCGCCCCGGCTCAGTTATAAGTGAAGGTTCCAAGCTCACAGACATTGTTGCCGAAATCGGTCAACTCGTCGCCGTCTTCGAACACCGCCTTGAAGTCAAAGATGCAATATCCGGTGCCGTCGTCGAAATCGATCATCACCGAAGACCCCGAGGGCAGCACGTCGTTGCCCAGGATATCTTCCTGCCAGCTGTCAGTGCCGGTGTTGGAGCCATAGAACTCGACCATGGTAAAGCCGGTATTGTTGACGATCCGCACCCGGCGGTCCTCGGCGCTCGCCGGCAGGGCCATTGCCAGAACCAGAACACCCCCCAAAAACACCTTTTTGAAAAATCCGAACATTTCCATCTCCTTGTCTGTCGTCCCGCCCTTTCCCTCCATGCCGCCATTATCCGCCGGGCCGGGGGCGCGCGCCATGACGTGGGACAAATCCCGCGAAAAATGCGCGGGAACTGGACGGCGCCGGGCAATCCTGAAAGAGTGCCGGAATGAACCGCGTGATCGAAGTTCCGCTTTGGGTGCTGGTGCTGCTGGTGGCTTTCGCCGTTGTCACCTTTGCCTCGCATTTCCTGTTTCCATCGGTGCGCTGGTTCTTTCGCCGCCGGATGGAGCGGGTGGTGGCGCGGCTGAACACGCGCCTGACCCGGCCGATCGAGCCGTTCAAGCTGGCCCGTCGCCACGACATGATACAGCGGCTGATCTATGACCCCGCCGTGGCCGAGGCGATCGAGGAATATGCCTGCGAACAGCAGGTGCCCCACAACGTGGCCTTTGAAAAGGCGCACCGATATGCCCGCGAGATCGTGCCGCGCTTTTCCGCCACCGCCTATTTCGGCATTGCCATAAGGCTGGCCCGGATGCTCAGCCGGGCGTTTTACCGGGTCCGCCTGGGCGCGTTTGACGAGGCCGGGCTTGAGGCGATCGACCGGGAGGCGACGGTGGTTTTCGTGATCAACCACCGCTCGAACATGGATTATGTGCTGGTGACATGGCTGGCGGCGGAACGCACCAGCCTGTCCTATGCGGTGGGCGAATGGGCCCGGCGCTGGCCGCTTTCGGGGCTGATTCGCTCCATGGGGGCCTATTTCATCCGCCGCAAGAGCCGCAACGCGCTCTATCGCCGGGTGCTGGCGCGCTATGTGCAGATGGCGACCGAGGGCGGCGTCACCCAGGCCATGTTCCCCGAAGGCGGGCTGAGCCTGAATGGCGAGGTGGGGCCGCCGAAAATGGGGTTGCTCAACTATATCCTGCAGGGTTTTCGCCCCGGCAAGAGCCGCGACGTGGTGTTCGTGCCAGTGGCGATCAATTATGACCGGGTGATCGAGGACCGGATGCTGGTGGCCGCCGATGTGACCGGACAGCGCAAGTTCCGCATGCGCCTGCGGGACGTGGCCCGGCATGTGGGGCGGCATCTGTGGCTGCGCCTGACCGGGCGGTTTCACCGGCTGGGCTATGCCAGCGTTTCCTTCGGCAAGCCGCTGTCGCTGACGGCGTATATGGCAGGACACGGGGCCGATGGCGCCGATCTGACCGAACCGCTGGCGCGCGACCTGATGGCGCGGATTCGCGCCGTGGTGCCGGTGCTGCCGGTGCCGCTGGTGGCGGCGGTTCTGGCCCGGCAAGACGGCCAGAGCCGGGCCGAAATCACCCGCCGCTTTGCCGAACTGGTGGCAGAAATGGCGGCAGACGGCGCCCATATCCACATGCCGCGCGACGATCTGGAATACATGGTCGAGGTCGGCCTGCGCACGCTGCTCCTGCGTCAGATCATTCGCCAGGAAGGCGCGCATTTCCATGTCGTGCCGGCCGAGCGGCCGCTTCTGGCCTTCTATGCCAATTCGGTGGCGCATCTGAGCCCGAGCCTGGCGCCGATGCCGCTGATACCACCGCAGGACACCCGGCCACCGAAAACGGGCGCGACATAAAATTACAAAATCGCGATGTTTTGGGTTGCATCCTTGCGCACTCCCTCGTAATGCTGCGGCAGCAAACACCCACGGCCGCCCGGCCTTACAACACAGGAATGCCCCATGTGCGCCGATCACACCGCTTCCATCCCCCCCTATGACGCCCCGCAAAAGGAGCTCTATGAGGTGGGCGAAATGCCGCCTCTGGGCCATGTGCCGAAACAGATGCATGCCTGGACCATCCGGCGCGAGCGCCACGGCGAGCCCGACCGCGCCATGCAGATCGAGACCGTGGACGTGCCCGAGATCGACAGCCACGAAGTGCTGGTCATGGTGATGGCGGCGGGCGTTAATTACAACGGCGTCTGGGCCTGTCTGGGCACGCCGATCTCGGTCTTTGACGTGCACAAGGCGCCCTATC
>CAZPDV010000307.1:0-2565 GCA_964585355.1 uncultured Aliiroseovarius sp. | reverse complement strand
GGCAACATGCAGGAAGGCAGCATGCGCGCCGATGTCAATATCTCGGTCTGCCGGCCGGGCGATTACGAGCGCTACCGCGAGAGCGGCGATTTTGGCCACCTCGGCACCCGCTGCGAGATCAAGAACATGAACTCCATGCGCTTCATCCAGCAGGCGATCGAGCATGAGGCCCGCCGCCAGATCGCCATCCTCGAGGATGGCGGCGAGGTGGTGCAGGAGACCCGGCTCTATGACCCGGACAAGGGCGAAACCCGCTCCATGCGCTCCAAGGAAGAGGCGCATGATTACCGCTATTTCCCCTGCCCCGACCTGTTGCCGCTGGAGATCGAACAGGCCTGGGTCGATGACATCAAGGCCGCCCTGCCGGAACTGCCGGACCAGAAAAAGGCGCGTTTCGTGCGCGAGTATGGGCTCAAGGAATACGACGCGGCGGTGCTGACCGCCGAGCGTGCCGCGGCCGATTTCTTCGAGGCCGCCGCCCAGGGGCGCGACGGCAAGCTCACCGCCAACTGGGTGATCAACGAATTGTTCGGCCGCCTGAAAAAGGAAGGCCAGGACATTGCCGACAGCCCGGTTTCGCCCACCCAGCTGGGCGCCATCATCGGGCTGATCGAGTCCGGCGACATCTCGGGCAAGATTGCCAAGGAGCTTTTTGAAATCACCTGGACCGAGGGCGGCGACCCGGTCGAGATCGTCGAGGCCCGCGGCATGAAACAGGTGACCGACACCGGCGCCATCGAGGCCGCGGTGGATCAGGTCATCGCCGACAACCCGGCCCAGGTGGAAAAGGCCAAGGTCAACCCCAAGCTGGCCGGCTGGTTCGTGGGCCAGGTGATGAAGGCAACGGGAGGAAAGGCCAACCCCAAGGCGGTCAACGAAATCGTGCGCAAAAAGCTGGGCGGCTGAGCGCCCACTTCTTCTGTTTCAAAATATCCCCGCCGGAGGCCTCAAATCCGCCGCGCGCACCCCGCGCGGCCCTGCCCAACCGGCGCAGGCTGAAAGCCGAGCCGGGCGGGAGCACTCTTGCAAAAATACCACATCCCCCCGGCCCTGCCCGCGCCCCCTTGGACAGGGGGCGTGCGAATCGCTATCATGCCGGCTCGCGGTGGGGGCCGTTACTGACGTTGGGAGTCTGCGTGATGAAATTTGAATACAAGGTTATTCCGGCACCGAAAAAGGCCCGCAAGGTCAAGGGGCTGAAGCGCGGGGATGACAGGTTCGCGGCCTCTCTCATGCAACTGATGAACGAACTTGGCGCCGAAGGCTGGGAATATCAACGCACCGACACCCTGCCGGTGGAAAGCCGCTCGGGCCTGACCTCGCGCAGCACCACCTTTCAGAACATGCTGATTTTCCGCCGTGTTATCAACGAGGTGGATGACACCCCTGAGGCCGCGCCTGAAGCCACGGTTTTCACCGCCCCGGCGCCGGAAGCGGAACCACTCGCCCCCGCTGCCCCGGCCGACCACCTGGCCCCCGATATCAGCGCGCCGCAAGACGTCGCCGCCCAGTAGGCATCCGTCAGCCGGAAATCTCCAGCCCCAGCGCATGGATGCGCCCCACCAGCTCCGCCCCCAGGGCGGCGTGGATCGCCCGATGCCGGGCAACGCGCGACATTTCCGCAAAGGCAGGCGCCCTGATCACCACCCGAAAATGGCTCTCGCCATCCGAATACCCGCCATGCCCGCGGTGCTTTTCGCTTTCATTGATCACTTCCAGCACCTCGGGGGCAAACGCCGCTTCGAGGCGGGCGCGAATTTCCTCTGCCTTGGTCATTTTTTTCGCCTTCCCTCTTCTATCGGCTGAAAAAACATCTAAACTGCCATGCTCGAGTCGAAAAGAGGCACGCATGAAGAAAGACGACCCCTTCGGGTTTGACCTGTCGGTAAAGGCCGCCAAGAAGAAAAACCCGCGCGGCAAACGCGGCATGTCGGGCGCGTTCGAGACCTCGCAAAGGCAATGCGAGCATCCGGGCTGTGAGGAGCGCGGCCAGTATCGCGCGCCGAAATCGCCGGACCATCTGGACGAATTCCTGTGGTTTTGCAAAACCCATGTGCGCGAATACAACCTCAAGTGGAACTTCTTCGACAGCGCCACCGAAGAAGAAATCGCCGCGCAGCAGGACCGCGACCGGGTCTGGGAGCGCAAGACCCGCCCCATGGGCACCACCGACGAGGCCCGGGCCTGGGCCCGGCTGGGCGTGGACGACCCGCACCAGGTTCTGGGCGAAAACGCCACCCGCAACCCCGGCAAATCGGTCACCGGCACCCGCAAGCTGCCGCCGACCGAACGGCGCGCCCTCGAGATCCTCGATGCCAAGGACCACTGGACCAGAAAGGAAGTGCGCAAGGCCTACAAGGCGCTGATCAAGGTGCTGCACCCGGACATGAATGGCGGCGACCGCGGCCACGAGGAACAGTTGCAGGAGGTGGTCTGGGCCTGGGAGCAGATCAAGGAAAGCCGGCATTTCAAGGACTGACCCGACACAGCCCCACGCGCCTGCCTTTCATCTTTCGCAAAATACTCCGGGGGTCCGGGGGCAGCGCCCCCGGCGGCCTAACCGCA
>CAZPDV010000306.1:0-2600 GCA_964585355.1 uncultured Aliiroseovarius sp. | reverse complement strand
GAAAAGAATGAAACTCACGCGACGTGATGCAATGGCGATGGGGCTGGGGGCCACTGTGGTGGCGATGCTGCCCATGCGCGTCTCGGCCCAGTCGAACGATGCGATCATGGCCTTTACCGGCGGTGCCGAAGCGGGCGAGGGGGATATTACCCTGACCGCGCCGGAGATTGCCGAAAACGGCAATACCGTGCCGATCGGAGTGGCGGCGCCGGGCGCGGCCGAGATCATGGTGCTGGCGCTGGCCAATCCCAGCCCGGAAGTGGCGCTGTTCAAGTTCGGCCCCGCCGCCGGCGCGCAGGAGGCCAAGACCCGGATCCGGCTGGCCGGCACCCAGGATGTGGTGGCAATCGCGAAGATGCCCGACGGCAGCTTCATCAAGACCTCGCAAAACGTGAAAGTCACCATCGGCGGCTGCGGCGGCTGAACCGGGCGCGCATAGGCGACCGACAACGAATTCAGGAGAGATTACAATGGCATCTGGTGTTAAACCCCGCGTCAAGGTTCCGAAAAGCGCCGCTGCAGGCGACGTGATCACCATCAAGACGCTGATCAGCCACAAGATGGAATCGGGCAACCGCAAGGACAAGGACGGCAACAAGATTCCGCGGTCGATCATCAACCGCTTTACCTGCGATTTCAACGGGACCAACGTGGTTGACATGACCATGTTCCCGGCGATTTCGACCAACCCCTATGTGGAGTTCAAGGCCAAGGTGGACGCGTCGGGTGAGTTCAAGTTCACCTGGTACGACGATGATGGCTCGGTCTACGAGGCCTCCAAGTCGATCAGCGTCAGCTAGGCCGGAAGCACAGGGAGGAACAGGAATGACAAGAACGAAAACGACACTCATGGCGACCGGGCTGGCGGTGCTGGCCTTTGCCGCGCCGGCCCAGGCCGATCCGGCGAATATTCCGCTGGTGATCGAGGGCGAGGAGATGATCTCGTCGGTCAAGGCGCCGGATTACATTCCGGGGCTGGAGACGGCCTATTCCGGCTGGCAGTTCCGCTCGGAGGAAACCCAGGCGCTGGAAATCGACGATTTCGAGAATCCCGGCATGCCGGCGGTGGAATACGGGATGGAGCTCTGGAACACGGCGGACGGGTCCGAGGGCAAGTCCTGTGCCGATTGCCATGGCGACATTTCCGAGATGAAGGGCGTGCGTACCACCATGCCCAAGGTCAATGAAGACGGCCAGCTCTGGGCGATGGAGGAATATATCAACAATTGCCGGGTCAACCGCATGGGCGCCGAGCCGTGGAAGCGGGTCAAGTCGCGCGAGATGCTGGGCATGACCGCCGCCATCGGGCTGCAATCGCGCGGCATGCCGATGAATGTCGCGGTGGACGGGCCGGCCGCCCCGTTCTGGAAGCAGGGCGAGGAGCTCTATTACACCCGTGTCGGGCAGCTCAACATGTCCTGCGCCAATTGCCACGAGGACAATTTCGGCAAGTATATCCGTGCCGATCACCTGAGCCAGGGCCAGATCAACGGCTTTCCCACCTACCGCCTGAAATGGGGCGGGCTGGGCTCGATCCATCGCCGCTTCAAGGGCTGCATGAAGAATATCCGGGCAGAGCCTTACAAGCCCGGCTCGCCGGAATTCCTGGCGCTGGAGCTTTACGTGGCGTCGCGCGGCAACGGCCTGTCGGTCGAGACACCGGCGGTTCGCAACTGATGGTTTCGCCCCGGCTGCGCCGGGGCGACCGGCGGGGGCGCTGCCCCCGCACCCCCGGAGTATTTTCGGAAAGATGAAAAGGCGGGGGCGGATTTTTCAGAAAAATGAGGCAGATGGATGATCTCTCGGCGTGACTTCCTGCAGGTTTCGATGGCGGCTTCGGCGATTTATGGCGCCTCGGGCTTTGGCAACTGGGCGCGGCTGGCGGCCCAGCAGAAGCTGACCCAGGACGATTTGTTGCAGTTCGAGACATTCGGCAATGTCTCGTTGATCCATATTACCGATATTCACGCCCAGATGGTGCCGATCTATTTTCGTGAGCCGGAAATCAATATCGGTGTCGGCGCCAACAAGGGGCAGGTGCCGCATCTGACCGGAGCGGATTTTCGCAGGTTTTACGGGATCGAGGATGGCAGTCCGTCGGCCTATGCGCTGACCTATGACGATTTTGCGGCGCTCGCGCGCAGCTATGGCCGGGTTGGCGGGCTGGACCGCTGCGCCACCGTGATCAATGCCATTCGCGCCGATCGGCCCGACGCGCTGTTGCTGGATGGCGGCGATACCTGGCACGGGTCGCTGACCAACCTGCGCACCCAGGGCCAGGACATGGTCAACGTGATGAACAAGCTCCGGCCTGACGCCATGACCTTTCACTGGGAGTTCACCCTGGGCAGCGAGCGGGTGCGCGAGATCATCGAGGGGCTGCCCTTTGCCGCGCTCGGGCAGAACATTTTTGACAAGGAATGGGACGAGCCGGCCAGTGACACTTTCGAGAGCTACAAGTTCTTTGAGCGCGGCGGCGTCAAGATTGCGGTGATCGGCCAGGCCTTCCCCTATATGCCGATCGCCAATCCGGGCTGGATGTTCCCGGAATATTCGTTCGGGATCCGCGAATCGCGCATGCAGGAGATGGTGGACGAGGT
>CAZPDV010000305.1:0-2601 GCA_964585355.1 uncultured Aliiroseovarius sp. | reverse complement strand
GTGCTTACCGTGCCGGCCGCCGACAACGTGGTGCGCCTGCTGCCGCCACTCACCATCACCGACGACGAAATTGCCGAAGCCGTCGCCCGGCTGGACAAGGCCGCCGACACCATGACCGAAACCGCCGCTTCTTCTGTTTGAAAATATCCTCGGGGGGGATCGCGCCAGCGATCGGGGGGCAGACAGCCCCCCTCCCCGACCCAAGAGAAAGACCCCGCATGAACCATTTCCTCGACCTCGACAAGATCCCCCCGCAAGACCTGACCGCCATGATCGCCCAGGCCCGCGCCATGAAAGACGCCCGCGCCGGCCTTCCCAAGGGCACGCCGGACGCCGACACCCCGCTTGCCGGCCGGGTGGTGGCGCTGATCTTTGAAAAACCCTCGACCCGCACGCGGGTCAGCTTCGACGTGGGGGTGCGCCAGATGGGGGGCGAAACCCTGGTCCTGTCGGGTAGCGAAATGCAGCTGGGCCATGGCGAAAGCATCGCCGACACCGCCCGGGTGCTCAGCCGCTATGTGGACATGATCATGATCCGCACCTTCGAGGAAGAGGCCCTGCTGGAACTGGCCGAACATGCCTCGGTGCCGGTGATCAACGGGCTGACCAACCGCACCCATCCCTGTCAGATCATGGCCGACGTGATGACCTATGAGGAACACCGCGGCCCGATCAGGGGGCGCAAGGTCACCTGGCTGGGCGATGGCAACAACGTCGCCGCCTCGTTCATCCAGGCCGCCGGCCAGTTCGGGTTCGACCTCACCTTTTCAGGCCCCGAGGCCCTGGACCCCGAGGCCGGCTTCATGGACGAGGCCCGGGCAAAGGGCGCGCGCATCGAGATCGAGCGCGACCCGCACGCCGCAGTGGAAGGCGCCGATCTGGTGGTGACCGACACCTGGGTGTCGATGCACGACGCGCCCTCGACCCGCGAGCGCCGGCACAACCTGCTCAAGGGCTACCAGGTGAACGAGGCGCTGATGGCCCATGCCAAACCCGACGCCCTGTTCATGCATTGCCTGCCGGCGCATCGCGGCGAAGAAGTCACCGACGCGGTGATGGACGGCCCGCAATCGGTGATCTTTGACGAGGCCGAGAACCGCCTGCACGCGCAAAAGGCGGTGATGCGGTGGTGCCTCGGGGTGTGAGGAGGCACGGCGCATCCGGGGATGCGCCGATTTCATGCCTCCGGCGGGAGTATTTTCGGGAAAGATGAAAGGCCGGGTCAGGCCTGCAGCGGGCGCACCTCGAGCGGGCCGGCCTCCCGCGCCTTCATGGCGAAGGCGGCGGCATGGGCGGCGGCCAGGGTGGTGAAATAGGGGATCTTTTCGGAAAGCGCCACCGCGCGCATGGCGCGGCTGTCGCTGACCGCCTGGGCGCCTTCGGTGGTGTTCATCACCAGCGCCACTTCGCCGTCCTTGATCACATCGACAATGGTGCGCCCGCCTTCATAGCCCTTGTTGACGCGGGTGCTTTCAATGCCGTTTTCCGCCAGAAAGGCCTGGGTGCCGCCGGTGGCGAGCAGGTCAAAACCCAATTCTTTCAATGTTCTGGCGACCTCGACCAGCATCGGCACCTTGTCGGCATCCTTGATCGACAAAAACGCCGTGCCGCCGCTGGGCAGCGCCACCCCCGCCCCCATCTGAGCCTTGAGGAAGGCGCGGTGGAAGTCGGCATCCGCGCCCATGACCTCGCCGGTCGAGCGCATTTCCGGGCCCAGCAGCGTATCGACGCCGGGGAAGCGGGCAAAGGGCAGCACCGCCTCCTTGACCGCGAAAGTGTCGATATTCGGATCCACCAGGTCGAAGCTCGAGAGCTTCTCGCCCGCCATCACCCGCGCCGCGATCGAGGCGATCGGGCTGCCCACCGCCTTGGCCACGAAGGGCACGGTGCGCGAGGCGCGGGGATTGACCTCGATCAGGTAGATCTCGCCCTCCTTGACCGCGAACTGCACATTCATCAGCCCGACCACGCCCAGCGCCAGCGCCAGCGCCTCGGTCTGGCGGCCAAGCTCGGCGATGATGTCCTGGGGCAGGGAATAGGGCGGCAGGGAACAGGCGCTGTCACCGGAATGCACGCCGGCCTCTTCGATATGCTGCATGATGCCGGCCACATGGACCTCCTGGCCATCGCAGAGCGCGTCCACATCGACCTCGATCGCGCCGGCAAGATAGCTGTCGAGCAGCACCGGGCTGTCGCCCGAAACCACCACTGCCTCGGAGATATAGCGGCGCAGGCTGTCCATGTCGCGCACGATCTCCATCGCCCGCCCACCCAGCACATAGGACGGGCGCACCACCAGCGGAAAGCCGATATCTTCGGCAATTTCAAGGGCTTGATCATCGGTTGAGGCAATGCCGTTCTTTGGCTGCCTGAGCCCCAGCCGGGTCACCAGCGCCTGGAACCGCTCGCGGTCTTCGGCCAGGTCGATGGCGTCGGGCGTGGTGCCGAGGATCGGGATGCCGGCCTCTTCAAGCGCATTGGCAAGCTTGAGCGGGGTCTGGCCGCCAAACTGCACGATCACCCCGTGCAGGGTGCCGTTTTCCTGCTCGACCCGCAGGATTTCCATCACATGTTCAAAGGTGACAGGTTCGAAATACAGCC
>CAZPDV010000304.1:0-2604 GCA_964585355.1 uncultured Aliiroseovarius sp. | reverse complement strand
GCAGGCCCGACGGGGCGCAGGCCTCAGATGCTTTTCCAGCAGGACAAGAATGCGTCGATCGCCCGGCGCGAACCGGACAGCGAGAAGCTGGCGAAATTGATGCCGGCGCCGGTGTAGAACCTGACGGAATTGCCCCGCGCCAGGTCATGCAGGAACCGGGCGGCCGACCCGCGGCAGGTTCGAGTGCCTGCCGAAAGGCCAAATCTTGACAAGCGGCAGGGCGCGTGCTCTATCGGCTTCAATTCGGCAATGGCCGAAATGAGCCGGGCGACGGGGGCGGCAGGGCATGATCAAACGGCTGATCGCGGAATGGCTGGGCACGTTTTCGCTGCTGGCGACGGTGGTGGGCTCGGGCATCATGGCCGAGCGGCTGGCCGGCGGGAATGTCGCCATCGCGCTGCTGGGCAATACCATCCCCACCGGCGCCATCCTGGTGGTGCTGATCACGGTTTTCGGCCCGCTTTCCGGGGCGCATTTCAACCCGGCCGTGACCCTTGCCTTTGCGCTTCGGGGCCAGATCGGCGCGCGCGCCGCCGGGCTCTATGCGGCGGTTCAGGTGATCGGCGGCATTTGCGGGGTGCTGGTGGCGCATGTGATGTTCGACCACCCGCTGATCGACCCGTCCGGGACCGCGCGCAGCGGGCTGGGCCAGTGGGTCGGCGAATTTGTCGCCACGTTCGGCCTGGTGGGCACCATCCTGGGCTGCCTCAGGGTGCGGCCCGGCGCCATTCCCATGGCGGTGGGGCTTTACATCACCGCGGCTTACTGGTTCACCTCCTCGACCTCGTTTGCCAACCCGGCGGTGACCATCGCGCGCGGCTTTTCCGACACCTTCGCCGGGATCAGCCCGGGGGACGTGCCCGCCTTCATCGCGGTGCAGCTGCTGGCAGCGGCGCTTGCCACCCTGTTTTTCACCTGGCTGTTTGCCGACCAACCCGAGCCTGACGCGCCATGACCACGCCCCATGCGATCCCCTCTTTCGATACCGAGATCGACCGCCGACAGGTGCCGGCGCTCAAGATGCACCGGATGGTGCTGGGCGAGGGCGGCGAGGGGCTGTTTGCCGCCGGGGTGGCGGACATGGATTTCCCGGCGCCGCCGCCGGTGCTGGCGGCCATGCAAAAGCGGCTCGACCACGGGATTTTCGGCTATGAGGCGGTGCCCGAGGGGCTGTTTGCCGCGCTTGCCGGCTGGTTCGCCGCCCGCCATGGCTGGCAGATCGAGACCGACCATATCCTGCGCGCGCCCAATGTGCTGAACGCGCTGGCCATCGCCGCCTCTCTGTTCACCGAGCCCGGCCAGGGGGTGATCGTGCAACCGCCTGTGTTCTTTGATTTTTTCGATGTGATCCGGGAAAATGGCCGGCGCGTTCTGCGCAATCCGCTGCTTCTGCGCGACGGCCGTTACGAGATGGATTTCGAGGGGCTCGCCCGCCTTGCCGCCCGGCCCGAGGCGCGCATGCTGTTCCTGTGCAATCCGCATAATCCGGTGGGCCGGGTCTGGCGCCGCGACGAGCTTGCCCGCCTGCACGATATCTGTGCCGCGCATGGGGTGCTGGTGGTGGCGGACGAGATCCATGCCGGGCTGAGCTTTCCCGGCCATGCCTATACGCCCTTTGCGGCGGTTTCAGAGGCGGCGGCGGCCAATTCCATCACCTGCCTGTCGCCGGCCAAGGCCTTCAACATCGCCTCCTGCTCCAGCGCCTTCACCATCGTGCCCGACCCGGCCCGGCGCGCCGCCTTTCAGGCCGAAAACAGCCGGCTCACGGTGAACAAGAACAACGCTTTCGCCTCGGTCGCCATGCTGGCCGCCTATGGCGAGGGCGGGCCGTGGCTGGACGCGGTGCTGGACTACCTGGCGGGCAACCTGGCGCTGCTGCGGGCGCGGCTGGCGGGGATGCAGGGGGTGCGCCTGATCGAGCCCGAGGGCACCTTCCTGGCCTGGCTCGACTTTCGCGATCTGGGGCTGGCGCCCAAGGCGCTGACCGCCTTTTTGCGCGAACGCGCCGGCTGGGCGGTCACCCGGGGCGAGGCATTCGGCCCCGAGGGCGAAGGCTTTGCCCGCGTCAACATCGCCTGCCCGCGCCCCCGCCTGGCCCGGGCGCTGGAGCGGCTGGAAAGCGCGCTGGCCGGATAGGCAGGCGGGGCGGAAAGGCGGGGGCGAAGCAGGTGTGATTTGACGCGACAGGCGCTAATGGCGTTTGCCGGCTTTCGCCGTCCGCTTTCCCGGTTTCGCCCGCGATCCCGGCCTGCCGGCGGTGGAGCGCCCCGCCGGTTTGCCTGCCGCCTCGACCTCGGCCTGGCGCGCCAGCGGGTCGTCGGCGATGGCCAGTTCCACCGCCTCGAGCCGCTGGATCTCGTCGCGCAGGCGGGCGGCTTCCTCGAATTCCAGGTTCTCGGCCGCCTTGTACATATCCGACTTCAGCGCCTCCAGATGCGCCTGCAGATTGGCGCCAACCAGTGGTTTTTCAACTTTTGCCGTGATCCGGGCCTGATCGGTGTCGCCTTCATAGAGCCCCGACAGGATGTCCTCGACATTCTTCTTCACCGTCTCGGGCGTGATCCCGTGTTCCGTGTTATAGGCGATCTGGCGGGCGCGGCGGCG
>CAZPDV010000303.1:0-2629 GCA_964585355.1 uncultured Aliiroseovarius sp. | reverse complement strand
CTGATGCGGCTCGACCCCGAGGACATGTATCCCACCTATGGCGATGACAGCACTGCCTATGACGACACCCCCACATCCGGGCGCGTCTATCTGCGGGTGGAAAAGGATGCCTCCAGCCTGACCTGGGGGGATTTCAAGGCCGATATCGGTGGCACGCATTACCTGACCAACACCCGCGCGCTTTACGGGGCCGAGCTGCGCTATGTCAGCCCGAACAGCACCGAAAACGGCGATGCCCGGAGCCGCGTTACCCTCTATGCGGCTCAGCCCGACACCCTGCCGCAGCGCGACATCCTGCGGGGCACCGGCGGGTCGGTCTATTTCCTGAGCCACCAGGACATCAACGGCGGCTCGGAAACGCTGGCGGTTCAGACGGTTGACCCGGATACCGGCCGCGTGGTCGATACCCGCATCCTGGTCGAAGGCGTCGATTACCAGATCGACTATATCCAGGGCATGGTCAACCTGACCCAGCCGCTGGCCTCGACCGCCGCGGGCAGCGGGCTGATCTCTGATGGCGGCGGGCGCTATGACGTCAACCTCGTGGCTCAGTACGAATACACCCCGACCAGCGGCAGCCTTGTCGGGGCCTCGATCGGTGGGCGGGCCGAGGCCTGGCTTACCGATCAGCTGCGGCTGGGCGTGACCGCCATGCGCGAATCCACCGGCCCTTCGGATCAGACCATGGCCAGCGTCGATCTGCGCTACAATCTGGGCAAGCAGAGCTATATCGAGGCGGAAATTGCCCGGACCGAAGGCATCGGCTTCGGGCGCTCGATCTCGACCGATGGCGGGCTGACGCTCACCCCGGACGGGCCGGTTGCCGCCCCGCGGGCGCTGGCCTACCGGCTTGACAGCCACTTCGACCTGGCCGATCTGGGCGCCAGAACCCCCGGATTCTTCGACATTTATTATGAACGCCTGGGCGCCGGGTTCAGCACCCTTTCCCAGGAGATTACCCAGGATCAGACCCTGGTCGGGACCAAGGGCGAAGTGCAGGCCAGCCCGCGCCTGACCTTTGGCTTCGAGGCCGAGGACTTCAGGCGTGCCGGCGGGGACCGGAAAAGCTCGGGCGAGCTGCGGCTGGCATATCAGATCAACGATATCTGGTCGGTGGAGGCGGCGCTGTCGCTCTTGAACAAGACCACCGTCGGCAACCCGGCCGAAACCGGGCGGCGCACCGATGTCGGGGTCAGGGTCAATTATCAGCCGTCCGAGGATCTGGGCCTTTATGCCTTCGGTCAGGCAACCGTGCAGAAAAGCGGCGGTCTGAGCGACAATAACAGGCTCGGGGTCGGTTTTGACGCCCAGGTTGCGGAAAACCTGTCCCTGTCGGGCGAAGTTTCCGGCGGCACCGGCGGGCCGGGCGGCGCGCTGCGGGCCACCTATTCGCCCAGCGCCGACAACGAAATCTATCTGGGTTACACGCTGGACCCGACCCGGATGGGCGCGGGGTATGATCTGGTCGGCAGCGACAAGGGGACCGTGGTGCTGGGCGGGCGCTATCGCATCAACGAGGCGGTCTCTACCTATGCCGAAAACACCTGGGACATGTTCGGCGCGCGTCAGTCCCTGGCCCGGACCTATGGGGTCACCTATACGCCTGATGCACGCTGGACCGTCTCGGGTTCGGTCGAAACCGGGCGGGTGCGCGACAGCGTCAATGGCGACTTTGACCGCAGCGCCTTTTCGCTGGGCTTCTCCTATGTGGATGACGACCTGGTGACGTCGCGGGCCCGGCTCGAATACCGCAATGATGATGGCGTCGGGGTGGCGCAGGACCGCACCACATGGGCGTTCTCTGGCGGATATGAGTACAAGGTCAATGACAACTGGCGTTTCCTGGCCGGGCTCGATGCGCTGATCTCGCAAAGCGCGCAGAGCGACCTGCGCAACGGGGAATATGTCGAGGCAACCCTGGGCTATGCCTATCGCCCGGTGGACAATGACCGGCTGAACCTGCTGCTGAAATATACCTATCTGCGCGACCTTCCCGGCGAGGATCAGGTCACCGCCAGCGGCTCGACCAATGGCCCCAAGCAGATCAGCCACGTGTTTTCGATCGACGGGAACTATGACCTTTCGCCGCGCCTGACCCTGGGTGCAAAATATGGTTTCCGCAGGTCTCAGGTGGCGCCGCGAGGGAGCAGCGCCTTCACCAGCTCGACCGCGCATCTGGGTATCGTGCGGCTGGATTGGCATGTGGTGCATGAATGGGACATGATGGCCGAAGGCCGGGTGCTGTACACGCAGGAGACCATGACCCGCGAGACCGGCGCGCTTCTGGGCCTCTATCGCCACCTCGGCAATAACGCCAAGATCGGGCTGGGCTATGAATGGGGCAATGTCTCGGACGACCTGACCAGTCTCGATTATGTCGGGCGCGGGGTGTTTGTGAACCTGATCGCCAAGTTCTGAGGCCGCGCGGGTTCAGCCGACTTCGCCCGATCGCGGACACGCGCCGGCGGCTCTCCGGGTGATTCTCCCGGTGGGCCGGAGCCTGCCGCGGCATGGCACGGGCATGCCCAAGCGGCGCCCCTGCAACCATCTGATAATATTGAACTTTACGGGATGTGGTGCCCAGGAGAGGACTCGAACCTCCACGTCCATACGGACACTAGCACCTGAA
>CAZPDV010000302.1:0-2632 GCA_964585355.1 uncultured Aliiroseovarius sp. | reverse complement strand
TCAGCGCGAAAACGCCATCTGCATCAGGTCCATGACCTCGCCCCCGGTCTGCAGGCTCTGACGCAGGGAAAAATGGCTCTCATCCTGTATCGACAGGACAATCATGCTGACCCCGCGCACGCGGTCGAACTCAACCGGCTCGCGGCTGTGCAGGGCCACCTGCCCGCCATCCATCCGACCGACAAATTGCACGCTGTCCGGCGCAAGCGAGGTGGCAATGCCGCCCGCCACCGCGCCGCCATCGAACCGTACAAAGCGCATGGAAAACTCGGCGCTCCCCCTATCGGTGGCGCAGCGCCCCTTCAGCCGCACCTCGCGCCCCTCCGCCAAGGGCATAGCACTCAGCCGGCAGCGGCCTTCGCGCATCGGCTTTTCAACGTCATCACGCAGCAGCCCGGCCCCGCGCCATGTGCCCGCAAGCTCGAACAGCGTCGGGCCAGCGGTGGCAGTGCCGGCGCTCAGCAGCAGCACAGCCAGACCCATTTGCAGACAGCGCCTCATCGCCCGATCCTCAGTACTCTGGCCGGCAGCAGCCGCGCGGCCGTAATCAGCAGCGCAGGGAAAACCAGCAGGTCAGCCACCAGCGCCAGCACGAAAGCCGCGATCAACAGCCTGCCGAAATACGAGATCATCGACAACTGGCCAAACTGGGTGCCGATCAGGCCAAAAGACAGAACCCCCGAGGTGATCACCAGCGCCGGCGCCACCTTTTTCAGCGCGCTCATGACCAGCGCCGGCGCCACCGCCTGCCCCGGCCGGGCGTCCAGCCGCATGCGGTTGAGCACATGGATGGTGTCATCAATCGCCAACCCGAACGCGATGGTCAGGGCGATGCCGGACGAGAATTCCAGCCCGGCGCCGGACAGGGCCAGCCATGCCCCCACCAAGGCCACCGGCAACACGTTCGGGATCAGGGCGATCAGCCCCAATACCGGGTTTCGCAACCACACTCCGATCACCAGCCCGGACACGATCACCGCCACCAGGAAACAGCGGTTGAGGTCCAGAAGCATGTCACGCGACAGAAAAGCCGAGGCCGCCAGCAGCCCGGTCGGCGCCCCAACCTGATCTGCCGGCCAATCCGGGTCGGCATCCAGCCCGGCGACAAGCCGCTCCAGAAACGCCCGCACCGCCACCGCCCCCTGGTTCGGCACCAGGAGCATGATCAGCGGCGTCTTGCCGTCATGCGCCAGCAGCCGCGCCCTGAACGGCGCCGGCAATGGCTGCGCCGCATCGCTGCCCTGAAACGAGGCCAGCGACACCACTTCCACCCCCGGCGCGTGTTCTTGCAACACCGCCGTTGCTGCCCCGAGCCGCTCCATCCCGTCCGGCGCCTCCAGGGAGAAGCTGGTGGGGAATACCACAGCACCGATTGGCGCCAACGCGCGCTCGGCCACCTGCAGCGCCTGATAGGCGTCGCTGTCGGTCGCCACGTTATCATAGAGCGAATAGACCGGCTCCACCCGCAGGTAGGCCACGACCCCCGCCAGCAACAGCAGCACCGCGCCAAGCGACACGGCGCCGGGGTAGCGCGCGCCCCATTTCTGCATCCAGCCCAGGCTCCAGCCCGACATGGCGCGGCCGCGATTGCCGGCGAACACCCGCACCAGCCCCGGCCAGCGCGCGGCACTGAGCAAAAGCAGAGGGTGCATGATGAACACCGCCAGCAACGAGGCCAGCGTCGCCACCACCCCGGCCAGGCCCATATCGGCGATCAGGGTCGAAGGCGATGTCATCAGGCTGGCAAATGCCACGGCGGTGGTGATCGTGGTCAGCAGGCAGGCCGGGCCAATGCGCCGCACGGCGTTGCTCACCGCCCGCCGGTCGCCTTCTTCGGCCCGCCGGCGCACCTCGAGCGTCAGGTGAATCGCCGAGGAAAAGCTGAGGACCAGGATCAGAACCGGCAACGAAATCGTCAGCACGTTGATCCTGAGCCCGGCGAAACCGAACAGCCCCAGCATCCACAAAAGCGCCGTGGCCGAAGTGACCGTAGCCATCAGCGCCAGCGCGAAACTGCGCAGCGCAACAACCGAAACCAGCGTGCCAATGGCGATACCCAAAGCCGCGTTCAGCACAAAATCACCGAAAATCGCCTCAACCACCTTGTCGCGCAGCACCGGATAGCCGGTCAGCCGCGCAGTAATGCCGGTGCCGGCAACCGTCTCATCGGCCAGGGCCTGGAGCCGGTGGCTCAGCGGCAGCGTGCCGGCAGCCCGCCCCGCATCGCCAGTCATCAGCATCACCGCCAGAACCTGCCGGTCCCGCGACACCACCCGGCGGAAGGCCGGGTTTTCCTGCCAAAGCCGGTCCATTGCCGCCGCCACATCGCCGCTCTCCGGCGTCGGCAGGTCAAACGAAAACGGCGAAACCAGCCCCGCCACTTCCGGCTCGAACTGCACTTCCAGCACGAATTCATGCACCGCCCGCCAGGCCTCGGGCGAAGCAAAATCCCGGCCGGTGAAAACCATCAGCAGATCGCCTTCATTGGCGTCAAAATTTTCAAGATAGGCCTTGTAATCACTGTATTGCGGGCTGGTGCTTTGAAAGACCTGCGCCAGCCCGTCGTCAAACGCCACCTCGCGCGCGCCCCAGGCAAGGGCCAGATTGAGCAGCACCACCAGCCCCCAGAAAG
>CAZPDV010000301.1:0-2637 GCA_964585355.1 uncultured Aliiroseovarius sp. | reverse complement strand
CGGTGTACACGGATTTGCAATCCGCTGCGTAACCACTCCGCCAACTCGCCGAAGCATGCGCGATGTAGCCCAGTCGGACCGGCAGCGCAAGCCGGAAGTCGGGCGGTGCGGCTTCGCGTGTTGCTCCCCCTGCGCGCCTGTGGCAAGAGGGAGCCTGTAGAACGCGCCAGAAGATGGATTCGACCATGCCCGATTTTGCTCAGCAACGCACCACCATGGTGGACAGCCAGGTTCGGCCCTCGGATGTCACCAAGCTCACCGTGATCGAGGCCATGCTGGACGTCCCGCGCGAGGCTTTCGTGCCGGACGAGGCGCGCGAGACCGCCTATGCGGACGAGAATATCGACTTGGGCCACGGCCGGGTCATGTTTGCGCCCAGGACCCTGGCCAAGCTGCTGGATGCGCTGGATATTCAGGCCGATGAAATGGTTCTGCACGTGGCCTGCGGGCCGGGCTATGGCGCCGCGGTGATGGCGCGGATCGCGGAATTCGTGGTGGCGCTGGAAGAGGATGAGGCGATGGCGGCCGAAGCGCAGGCGGCCTTGTCCGAACATGGTTTCGATAACGTGGCGGTGGTCACCGGCCCCCTTGCCGGAGGGGTGGCCAGACATGGGCCATATGACGCGATCCTGATCGAGGGCGCGATCGAGCACCTGCCCGAGGATCTGGCGGCGCAACTCAAGGAGGGCGGCCGCATCGCCTGCCTGGTTCGCGAGGGCATGCTGACCACCGCCAGGATCGGCTACAAGATTGATGGTCACGTGGCCTGGCGCTATCTGTTCAGTGCCGGCGCCCCGGTTCTGCCCGGCTTCGAGGCGCAGCACGCCTTTGCCCTGTAAGCCGCGCCACCACTGGTTGAAAAGGCGCGCGTATGCTATCTGTGTCCGCGTGACAGGAGGAAGACCATGATCGGGATGGGGAAAAACGGCGCAAGGGTCCTGGCTGCCCTGCTGGTCTTGCTGAGCCCGGTGGCTGCGGCGGCCGAAAGCCTGAGCGACGCGCTGATCTCGGCCTATCGCCATTCCGGCCTGCTGGAGCAACAGCGCGCGCTTCTGCGGGCGGCGGACGAGGATGTGGCGGTTGCCGTGTCCCGCCTGCGCCCGGCGATCAATTATGCGCTGAGCGTGAAATGGGCCAACACCACCCCGTTTCCGGGCGATTCGATTGCCCAGAACGCGACCATCTCGGCGCAGCTGATGCTGTTCGATTTCGGGCGCACCCAGCTGGGGGTGAAGCTGGCCCGTGAAAATGTGCTGGCCACCCGCGAGATGCTGGTCGGCGCCGAACAGAAGGTGTTGTTGCGGGCGGTGTCGGCGTTTCTGAATGTGCGCTCGGCGGCTGAAAAGGCCAGCCTGCAGGCCAGCAATGTGCGGCTCATCACCGAAGAGCTGCGGGCCGCGCGCGACCGTTTCGAGGTCGGCGAAATCACCCAGACCGATGTCT
The DNA here is from genome assembly GCA_964585355.1 of uncultured Aliiroseovarius sp. Lineage (GTDB taxonomy): Bacteria > Pseudomonadota > Alphaproteobacteria > Rhodobacterales > Rhodobacteraceae > JAAEUB01. Next base: position 1,194 of record CAZPDV010000301.1, on the reverse strand, counting down.
CGCTGGCCGAAGCCCGGCTGGCCGCCGCCAAGGCCGCCGAAGCCGCCGCAAGCGGGCAACTGATCGTTGCGCGCGAAGAGTACAAGGCCGCGACCGGGCACTATCCCGGTACGCTCAGCGCGCCGCCGACCCCGCCGATCACCGTCAAGACCCTGGACGAGGCCCGGGCCCTGGCGGTCCGGCGCCACCCGGACATGCTGAGCGCCCAGCGCAATGTCGCCGTTGCCGACATGAACGTGGAAATGGCGCTCCTGGCAATGAAACCCACGCTCAGCGCCACCGCCAGCACCGGCGTCAACCGCGTGGTCGGGGGCTCTGACACCACGACAAGCACGCTTGGCGTAACCCTTTCCGGGCCGATCTATCAGGGCGGCCGGCTGAGCGCGCTCTATCGCAAGGCACAGGCGCAACGCGATGCCGCGCGGGCCTCCCTGCATGTGACCCGCGCCGCGGTTGAACAGGGCGTCTCGAATGCCTGGGCCGGGCTGGCAATCGCCGCTGCCAGCATCGAGGCCAATCAACGCCAGGTCCGCGCCGCCACCGTTGCCCTGCGCGGCACCCGCGAAGAGCTCAGCCTGGGCTCGCGCACCACGCTTGACGTGCTCAATGCCGAGCAAAGCCTGCTGGACGCGCGCGCCGGCGCCATCACCGCACAATCGGACCAGTATCTGGCGGTTTACCAATTGCTTGCCGCCATGGGGCTTCTGACCGCCGATCACCTGAAGCTGGGCATCGCCACCTATGACCCCGAGGCCTATTACAATGCGGTCAAGACTGCCCCGGTGACCCGGGTCAGCCCGCAGGGCGAGCGACTGGATGCGGTGATCAAGGCCCTGGGGCTGGACAAGAACTAGGGCGCGAGCCCTGTGGCCGGCCATGGCTGTCAGTCTTTCGTAACCTTGCAGGCAAAATCACCTGCACGCGCAGAAATACGCCGAAGCGGTTTATCACGGCTGGCGGGATTCGCGGGCACTGAATTTGATAACTATATGTTTTCAAATAAAGAATATTTCTAGTTTTCCGGAAAACTGGAGAACTGCATATAGGCATATCTCTATTTGACCTGTCAGCTTTCTGTTGTCTTGCCATCCGTAAAAATGTAACTTGCCCAAGGGGGCGAAATCGGGAGTGTCGGAGAGTTCATGTCCGAACCAGTGACCAATGCAGAAATCGAGGACGTGCTTTCGTCCATCC
>CAZPDV010000300.1:0-2649 GCA_964585355.1 uncultured Aliiroseovarius sp. | reverse complement strand
GGTGCCGATCCTTGCCACCCGGCCGACATCGTTGCGCCCCAGGTCCAGCAGCATCAGATGCTCGGCCAGTTCCTTTTCGTCGGCCAGAAGCTCGGCCTCCAGCGCCTTGTCCTCCTCGGCGGTGGCGCCGCGCCGGCGGGTGCCGGCAATCGGGCGGATGGTGACCTCGCGGCCAAACACGCGCACCAGGATCTCGGGGCTGGCGCCCACCACCTGGTAGCTGCCGAAATTGAAAAAGAACATGAAGGGCGAGGGGTTTTCGCGCCGGAGCGCGCGATAGAGCGCAAAGGGCGGCTGGTGAAAATCGAGGCGCCAGCGCTGACTGGGCACGACCTGGAAGATATCGCCGGCGCGGATGTATTCCTTGGCCTTTTCAACGGCTTGCAGGTAGGCCTCGTGGCTGAAATTCGAGACCGGCTCGCCCGGCGGGCTGGCTTCGCCCAGGTCGCGGCTGGCCACCGGCACCTGGCGCTCGAGATCGCGCAGCGCATCCATCACCCGCTCGCCCGCCTGGGCATAGGCGGCCCGCGCGCTCAGCCCGGAATCGGTAAAGACCGGCGCCACCAGCGTCACCTCGCCCTTGACCCCATCCAGCACCGCCACCACCGAGGGGCGCAGCAGCACCGCATCCGGCAGACCCAGCGGGTCGGGGTTCACATTCGGCAGGTGCTCGACCAGCCGGATCATGTCATAGCCCAGATAGCCGAACAGCCCGGCCGAGGCCGCCGGCAGGTCGGCGGGCAGGGCGATGCGGCTTTCCTCCAGAACCCGGCGCAGCGAGGTCAGGGGGTCTTCGGCCTGTGCCTCGAACGCCTCGGGGTCGAAGCGGGCCTGGCGGTTGAGCTCGGCCCGCGTGCCATGACAGCGCCAGATCAGGTCGGGTTTCATGCCGATGATCGAGTAGCGCCCGCGTACCTCGCCGCCGGTGACGCTTTCCAGCACGAAGGAATGTTCGCGCGCCTCGGTCAGTTTCAGCATCACCGAAACCGGCGTGTCCAGATCGGCGGCCAGGCGGGTATAGACCACCTGGTTGCGGCCTGCATTCCAGCCCTTTTCGAACTCGGCAAAACTCGGGGTCAGTGCCACGGGGCGGCTCCTTTGCATCCGGTCGCGCTCGGCCCTTACGGGAACTGGGCCAGGACCGCGTTGATCACCTGTTGGTCAAGGCTGATGCCCGCCTGTTCCTGCAGGGCGGCGCTGTAGGCGCTCTCGATATCAAGGCCGATCTCCTGGGCCTTGCGCTCGGCAAAGGCGGCCTTGGTGGCGACCGCCTCTTCGGAGCTGCCGTCGGCCGGGATCACCCGGTCGAGCCGGGCCAGGATCACCCCGTCGGTATCGGGGACGATTGCCCATTCGCCGGGCTGCATCTGGAACAGTTTTTCAAGCAGGGCAGGCGGTGCGCCCTCGATAGTGGCGGTGCGGGTCTGACCGTTTTCGGCCACTTCGGCAAGGCCGAGGCTGGCCAGGCTCTCGCCCCCGTCGGTGAGCTTCGGCAACATGGATTTTGCCTGTTCTTCCAGGAGCTTGAGCTTTTCTTCGTGGAGCACCGCGGCGGCCACCTCGCTGCGCACCTCGTCCAGATCCTTGAGCCGGGGCGGCTCTACCTTGTCAACCCGCAGGGCAAACAGGCCGCCATCCGAGAGTTGTTCGAGGGTGGGAAAATCGCCCTCATCGGCGGCGCTGGCGGCCTTCTTGAAGGCCTCGTAATCGGCGAGGCCGCCGGTGGTCTCCGGGGTCCAGTCCAGGGTGACAAGCTCCATGCCGGGGGTGGTCTGGGCCAGTTCCTCAAGGGTGACGCCACCGGCCAGTTCATCGTCCAGCTCGGAAATCATGTCGGCAATCTGCCGGCGCGCCGCATCGCCGGCATAGGCCTGGCGCAGCTCTTCGCGCACGTCCTCGAACGGCACATGCTGGGCCGAAAGGATGGCGTTCATGCTGTAGATCGCCGGGCCCAGATCCGAGGGCAGGGGGCCGACCACCCCCGGCGCGCTCAGCGCAAAGATCGCCGGGCCGGCCTCGCCCAGCTGGGCCTCGGTCATGTCGCCCAGATCGGTGTCGGACAGTTTGAGCCCGCGGTCCTCGACCAGCTTGGCAAAGGTGGTTTCGCCGGCATTGATCGCATCCATCGCCGCCTGGGCCTCGGTCTCGTTGGCAAAGACCAGCCGCTCGACCAGCCGCCGCTCGGGCTGGTTATACTGGTCGGCGCGTTCGTCATAGAGCGCGCGCAGCGCGGCATCGTCCACCTCGATCGTGTCCAGCAGCGCCTCGGGGCGCAGCCAGGCGGCGGTGATCTTCTTGATCTCGGGCAGGGTGTAATCGGCCGGGTGGGCCTCGTACCAGGCCTGCACGGCCTCTTCCGAGGGCGGATCGGGCTGGGTCTCGAGCGCGGCAAGGTCGAGCCTGGCCCAGGTGAAGTCGCGCAACTCGCGGGCATAGGCAAACAGCGTGTCGGTGAAGGCGGCCGGGGTTTTGACCCCGCCGGCAACCGCGGTCTGCAACAGGCCCCGGGCCAGGTCGGCGCGCAGGTCGGCCTCGAACTCGGCCGGGGTCAGGCCGGAATTGCGCAGGGCGCTCAGGTACTGATCGCGGGAAAATGTGCCGGAAGAATCCTGAAACGCCCGGATCGAAAACAGCTCCTGACGCAGGCGC
>CAZPDV010000299.1:0-2658 GCA_964585355.1 uncultured Aliiroseovarius sp. | reverse complement strand
CTGCGCACATCCGGGGTGGAAATGTGGAAGTGATTGATGGTGGTGGCCTCTTCGCGCGGCGCGGGCAGGCAGGTTCCGCCTATTGCTCAGCCGCACGAATGAGGCGCGCCACCATGCGGCCGATTTCGCGGCTGGCCTTGAGCGAGGGGTGGATCATGTCAGCCATGTGATAGGAGCGGTCGCCATAGGGCACCAGATCGGCCAGCGACAGAAAATAGGTGCCGGGGTCGCGCGCCGCCATGGCCGCCAGCCGCGCCTCGAGTTCATCGCCCTCGTCGCGGCATTCTTCGATCGGCGAGTTCACGCCGGGGCTGCGCAGATAGCCCAGCCAGATCACCCGCGCCCCGGTGGCGCGCAGGCGGGCGACCAGCGCCGGGATCCTGCCGCCGGTACCATCGGCCGAGATCAGCTTGTCCATGCGCCGGGCGCAACGGGCACAGCCACAGCCCAGCCACAGATCGTTGCCGCCACCATTGAGCACCACCCATTGCCACGGGCCGGCGCGGTATTGCTTGCCGATATTGAGCCCCAGCGCCCCGGAAATCGGCAGCCGGTAGAGGATCCGCGCCCCCACCACCGAGCGGTCGCGCACCGGCTCGCCCAGGGTCTCGGCGGTGGCGTCCGAAACCGCCCGGCCGCTGATCGCATGCGCGGCCAGAAGCGAATCTCCCATGAACAGGATGCGCGGCTGCCCCTGCTGCCCCGCCGCAGCCGCGCCGGCCCAGGCCAGGGCCAGGATCGCAATCGCTTTCAAGAAAATTCGCGCCATCTTCCTGCCTTTCCGGCACGGTATAGCCGCAAATCCCGGCAATTTCATGGCAGGGCGAAGCCCCGCTCAGCCGCGAAAGCCGGTGGCGACCACGAATTTTTCGCTGCTGTCGGCGCGGCTGGCGGCGGGCTTGATATGGGCCACCTTGGTAAACTTCTGCTTGAGCAGTTTCTGAAGCTCGCCCTCGGCGCCCCCGGCCAGCACCTTGGCCACGAAGGTGCCGCCTTCCTCAAGCACATCGAAGGCCAGCCAGGCGGCGGCCTCGCACAACGCCATGATGCGCAGGTGGTCGGTCTGCTTGTGCCCGCAGGAGGCCGCCGCCATGTCGCTCATCACCACATCCGCCTTGCCGGCAAGCCAGGCCTTGACCTGGGCATCGGCCCCGTCGGCCATGAAATCGAGCACGTGGAACTCGGCCCCCGGCACCGGCTCGACCTCCTGCAGGTCGATGCCCAGCACCCGGCCCACCGCCTTGCCGGGTTTCTGTCCCAGCGCATTGACCCGCTCCACCGCCACCTGCGCCCAGCCGCCGGGGGCCGAGCCCAGGTCCACCACCCGCGCGCCGGGCACCAGGAAGCGCAGCTTGTCGTCGATCTCGAGGATCTTGTAGGCGGCCCGCCCGCGCCGCCCCTCGGCCCGGGCGCGTTTCACATAGGGGTCGTTGAGCTGACGTTCGAGCCAGCGGGTAGAGCTGAGCTTGCGCCCGCGCGCGGTCTTGACCCTGACCCGAAGCTCGCGCTGGCCCCGGCCCGAGCTTTTCCTGCCCTTTTTCGCCATTACCACTGGCCTCCCTTCAGCACGCCGTCGCCGGACATCTGTGCATATAGCAGCCCCTCGCGCAGGCCGCGATCGGCCACCGAAAGCCGGTCGGTGGGCCAGACCCTGAGCAGCGCCTGCAGGATCGCCGAGCCGGACATGATCAGCGCCTGCCGGTCGCGCCCGATGCGCGGGTCGGCCCGGCGCCCCTCGGGCCCGGCGCGCAGATAGCCCCGGATCACCCGGTCGATCTGATCCGAGGTCATGGTCAGGCCATCCACCTTGTTGCGGTCATAGCGCCGCAGCCCCAGATGCGTCGCCGCCACCGTGGTCACGGTGCCCGATGTGCCGATGATCTGAAAGCCCTCGCGGGCCTGCTCCCGCTCATAGGGCGAGAAATCCGCCAGCTGTTCCTCGAAAAACCAGCTCATCAGCGCAAAGCGGGCCGAATCGTCCTCTACATCGGCGAACTGGTCGCGCAGGGTCGCCACCCCCAGCGGCACCGAGATCCAGTCCACCACCCGCGCGCTCGGCCCCTGCCCCATGCCGGACTTGTCGCCAAGGCTGAGCCGCATGATCGAGCGGGCGCGCTCCTCGGGCGCCACCTGCGACAGGTCGATCCAGACCAGTTCGGTCGAGCCGCCGCCAATATCCACCACCAGCAGTTGCTCGGTGCGCCGCCCCACCAGCGGCGCGCAGGAAATCACCGCCAGCCGCGCCTCCTCCTCGGGCTTGATGATTTCCAGCTCAAGCCCGGTCTCGCGCGCCACCAGCCCCATGAAATCGCGGCCATTGAGCGCCCGCCGGCAGGCCTCGGTCGCCACCAGGCGCATATGCCTGACCCCGTGGCGTTGCAGCTTGCGCTTGCAGATCTTGAGCGCCTGGATGGTGCGGGCGATCGAGGCGCGGCTGAGCCGGCCGGAATTCTCCAGCCCCTGCCCCAGCTGGACGGTCTTGGAAAAGCTGTCCACCACGCGAAACTGCCCGCCCACCGGGTGGGCGATCAGCATGCGGCAACTGTTCGTGCCAAGATCCAGCGCCGCATAAAGCCGGTCCGGATCGATCTGGTCAGGCGCGGGGGGCTCAACCGATTTCGGGAACGCGCCCGCACCATTCGAGCGCCTGGGCGCCAT
>CAZPDV010000298.1:0-2675 GCA_964585355.1 uncultured Aliiroseovarius sp. | reverse complement strand
GGCTCGTCCTCGTCGATGGTGACCCGGATCAGCTTGCGGGTTTCAGGGTTCATGGTGGTTTCCTTGAGGTCCTTGGCGTCCATCTCGCCCAGGCCCTTGAAGCGGCTCACGTCGATCTTGCCCTTGCCGCCCAGGCCGCGTTCGAGCCACATGTCGCGCTCGGCCTCGTCAAGCGCATAGACCCGGCGCGCGCCCTGGGTCAGGCGAAATAGCGGCGGGCAGGCCAGGTAGAGGTGGCCTGCGTCGATCATCGGCCGCATCTGGGTAAAGAAGAACGTCATCAGAAGGGCGGCGATATGGGCGCCGTCCACGTCGGCATCGGTCATGATGATGACCTTTTCATAGCGCAGGTCGTCGATGTTGAAGCGGGTGCCGATGCCGCAGCCCAGCGCCTGGGTCAGGTCGGATATTTCGGCATTGGTGCCGATCTTGGAGCTTGCCGCGCCCAGCACGTTGAGGATCTTGCCCCTCAGCGGCAGCAGCGCCTGGGTCTTGCGGTCGCGCGCCATCTTGGCCGAGCCACCGGCCGAGTCGCCCTCGACGATGAAAAGCTCGGTGCCCTCGCGGCTTGCGGCGGTGCAATCGACCAGCTTGCCGGGGAGCCGCAGCTTCTTGGTGGCCGACTTGCGGGCGGTTTCCTTTTCGCGCTTGCGGCGCAGGCGTTCCTCGGCGCGCAGCACCAGGAAATCAAGGATCGCGCCGGCCGATTTGGTGTTGGCGGCCAGCCAGTGGTCGAAATGGTCGCGCACCGCGCCCTCGACCATGCGCGCGGCCGATTCGGTGGACAGGCGGTCCTTGGTCTGGCCCACGAAGCTGGGATCGGCGATGAAGGTCGAGACCAGCGCGCAGGCGCCCCCCATCAGGTCATCGCGGTTGATCTGGGCCGCCTTCTTGTTGCCGACCAGTTCGCCATAGGCCTTGATGCCCTTGATGATCGCCGCCCAGAACCCGGCGACATGGGTGCCGCCCTCCGGCGTGGGCACGGTGTTGCAGTAGCTTTGCAAAAAGCCGTCGCGCGACGGCGTCCAGTTGATCGCCCATTCCACATAGCCCGGCTCGCCGAACTTTTCCTGAAACTCGACCCGCCCGGCAAAGGGCGCATCGGCATAGGTCGAGGCGCCGTTCAGCCGCTCGCTCAGATAATCGCGCAGCCCGCCGGGGAAGTGGAACACCGCCTGGGTCGGGGTCTCGCCATCGTCGATCTCGCTTTTCCAGCGGATCTCGACCCCAGAAAACAGATAGGCCTTGGAGCGCGCCAGCGTGAACAGGCGCCGGGGCTTCAAGGCGTGGCGGCCAAAGATTTCCGGGTCGGGGTGGAAGGTGATCTCGGTGCCGCGGCGGTTGGGGGCGGCGCCCAGCTTTTCCACCGGGCCCAGCGGCAGGCCGCGCGAAAAGCGTTGTTCGTAAAGGGTGCGGCCGCGGGCCACCTGCACCACCATGCTGTCAGAAAGCGCATTGACCACCGATGAGCCCACCCCGTGCAGCCCGCCCGAGGTCTGATAGGCCTTGCCGGAAAACTTGCCGCCCGCATGCAGGGTGCACAGGATCACCTCGAGCGCCGACTTGTCGGGAAATTTCGGATGCGGGTCGATGGGAATGCCGCGGCCATTGTCGCCGACCGTTACCGAGCCGTCGGCATGCAGCGTGACCTCGATGCGGGTGGCATGGCCCGCCACCGCCTCGTCCATCGAGTTGTCGAGGATCTCGGCCACCATGTGGTGCAGCGCGCGTTCGTCGGTGCCGCCGATATACATGCCCGGCCGCTGGCGCACCGGCTCCAGCCCCTCCAGCACTTCGATGGAGGAGGCATCATAGGCGTCGGGAGACGTTCCGGAAAGAAGGTCGTTCATGGGCTGCTCTTTGTTGTTTGGCCCATTATGGCAGAGCCGCGCCCGGGGGGGAAGTGGACCGGCCGCGAAAAAGCCCACGCCGGCGGGCGCGGGCTTTCCCTGTCCTGCCCGTGGTATCAGGCCTTGCTGTGAACCTCATCGACCACTTCGGCCAGGGCGGCCTCGACCTTGGGGTCGATGGCGATGGCATCCTCGGTGTCCAGTGTCCCCGCCTCCGGGTCGTTGAACACGCTCACATCCATCTTGCCCTCGGACTTGGCGACAATCGTCGAAACCACCGCATCGCCAGACACGTTGACGGCGGTGCGGATCATGTCCATCAGCCGGTCAACGCCCAGCACCAGGCCGATGCCTTCCACCGGCAGGCCGACCTGGGTGAACACCATCGACAGCATGATCAGGCCGACACCGGGCACGCCCGCCGTGCCGATCGAAGCCAGCACCGACATCAGGATCACCGTCAGATAACCGCCCATGCCAAGGTCCACGCCATAGACATTGGCGATGAACACCGTCGCCACGCCCTGCATGATGGCGGTACCGTCCATGTTGATGGTGGCGCCGAACGGGACCGTGAACGAGGCGACCGAGTTATCGACGCCAAAGCGTTCGGTCACGGTGCGCATGGTCACCGGGATGGTGGCGTTCGAGCTTGCGGTGGAAAAGGCAAAGATCTGCGCGTTGCGGATCTTGCGGATGAACATGGCCGGGCTGAGCCCCGAGAACAGCTTGAGTACGATCATCAGGGTGATGAACAGGTGGAACATCAGCGACCCGACCAGCACCAGCACATACCCGGCCAGCGAGGCCAGCAGATCCAGCCCC
>CAZPDV010000297.1:0-2685 GCA_964585355.1 uncultured Aliiroseovarius sp. | reverse complement strand
AGCGTGGCAATTTCGCCCTCCGACAGCCGCCGCGCCGCCGCCGGCAGGCCCGCCTGGTGCGCCCGCATCCGCTCCTTGCCGCCGGTGGTTTTCAGAAGCGCGCGATACTCGTCCATGCTCCAGTGCCAGCCCAGCCCGTGGCGCTCGAACACCGCGTTGAAGGCGGCGCGGTGCGCCTCTTCGGTCTCGGCCAGCGTGCCGTCAACGTCAAAAATCAGCGCTTCGAGTTCCATCCGGGGCCTCACTGACGGGTGGTTTCGATAAAGGCTCCCAGGTCGGCAAAGGTGGAAAACGCCACCTTGTGGGGCAGTTTTTCCACCGGCACCTTGCGGCAACCCTCGGTAAAGAGCGCAAACGGGACATGCGCGCGCTCGGCGGTCTCGGCATCCACCTCGCTGTCGCCCACATAAAGCCGCGCGCCTTCGCCCAGCGCCTCGAAAGCCGCATGCAGCGGCGCCGGGTCCGGCTTTTTCACCGGCAGGCTGTCGCCGCCAAGAACCACGTCGAAAAGCCCGGAAATGCCCATGATATCAAGGATCGCCCGCGCCGGCGCCTCGGGCTTGTTGGTGCAGACGCCCAGCCGGTGCCCGGCATCGCGCAGGGCCGGCAAAAGTGTCTCAAGCCCGTCATAAAGCCGGCTGTGCTGCGCCGGGTTGCGGTCGAAAAACGCCAGCATCGCCCGGCTGACCCGCAGCTCGGCCCCGTCGCCCAGCCCGCGCAGGCGCACCGCGCGTTCGGCAAATTTCGGCACGCCATTGCCGATGAAACTTATCGTCGTCGGCAGATCGAGCGGCGCGGCCCCCTCTGCCGCCAGCGCCGCATTGGCCGCGGCCTGGATGTCCGGCGCCGAATGGATCAGGGTGCCGTCCAGGTCGAAAACGATGTTCAAGCGGCACCTTCCTTCCACTTGATCGAACACCCCATCGAGGGCGTCTGCTCGGCCGGGCCATGGCCGGTTTCGGCCACTTCGCGCATGGCAAGATACAGGTCGCGGCGCAGGTCTGCGGGCCCGGCCTCGCGCCGCGACGCATCCAGACGGCCGCGATATTGCAACTGCAACTGGTTGTTATAACCAAAGAAATCCGGCGTACACACCGCTCCGAAAGCCCGCGCCACATCCTGGCTTTCGTCATAGAGATAGGGAAACGGGAAATCGTGCGCGCGGGCCATTTCCGCCATCTTGTCGGGCGCGTCCTGGGGATAGGTCTCAACGTCATTCGACGAAATCGCCACCACGCCGATGCCCAGATCCGCAAGATCGCGGGCATCGCGAATGATCCGGTCCAGCACCGCCAGCACAAATGGGCAATGGTTGCAGATGAACATGACCAGGGTGCCGTTGGGGCCGGCCACATCGGCCAGGCTCACCTCCTTGCCGGTCACCACATCGGGCAGGGTAAAGCCCGGCGCGGGGGCTCCGAAATCGCAGACGGGGGGAATGGCGGCCATGGATCTCTCCTCAAGTCAGGGTCAGGGGCGCGCGGCCTCGGCGGCAGCACGGATTGCCCGGATATTTTCGCCATAAGGCGCGGGATTGTCCACCGAGCCGCCGCGAAACACCGCCGAGCCGGCGACAAAGCAATCGGCGCCGGCGGCCACCAGCGGCCCCACCGTGTTCGGGTCCACCCCGCCATCCACCTGAATATGAATCTCGCGATCCCCGATCATCTGGCGCACCTGGCGCACCTTGTCCACCGACGAGGCGATGAATTTCTGCCCGCCAAAGCCGGGATTGACGCTCATCACCAGCACCATGTCGGCAAGATCCAGCAGGTATTCGATCGCGCTGGCCGGCGTGCCCGGATTGAGCGCGATGCCGGCCTTCTTGCCGGTGGCGCGGATCGCCTGAAGCGTGCGGTGCGGGTGCGGCCCGGCCTCGATATGGGCCACGATCATGTCGGCGCCGGCCTCGGCATAGGCCTCGATATAGGCATCCACCGGCGAGATCATCAGGTGCACGTCCATGAAGGTCTTTACATGCGGGCGAAAGGCAGCCACCGCCGGCGGCCCGAAGGTCAGGTTGGGCACGAAATGCCCGTCCATCACATCCACATGCACCCAGTCGGCGCCCTCGGCCTCGATGGCCCGGATTTCGGCGCCGAAATTGGCAAAGTCGGCCGACAGGATCGAAGGCGCGATCTTGATGGAACGGTCAAAGGACATGTGGGTTCTCCGGTTTTGGTGGGGGGCCGGGCGGACGGGAGGCCCGCCCGGCCTGTTGTGTCAGGCGGCGGAATTGATCCTGAGCGCCTCGCGCCAGCCGGGATAGAGCTTGTCGGCATCGCCCGGGAAGCTTTCGAAGGCGCGGGCGAACTCCTTGTGTTCCTTGGCAAATTCCAGCGGGTCGGCGCCCTCTTTCCAGCATTGTTCGGCCTGGCGCAGGCTTGTCGCCCCGGCCGCGGCCCCGTCGATATGGCCAAAGCTGCCGCCGCCGGCGGTCATGATCAGGTTCGAGTGCCCCAGATTGGCGAAAAAGCCCGGCATGCGCAGCGCGTTCATGCCCCCCGAAATGATCGGCGTGGTCGGGTTCATGCCCAGCCATTCCTGGTGGAAATAGGGCCCATCGGCGCTGTCATCGGTGATCATGTAGGCCATCATCTTGTCGGCGGGCTCGCCCTCCATCTTGCCATAGCCCATGGTGCCGGTATGGATGCCCGAAGCCCCCTGCAGACGCGCCATTTTCGA
>CAZPDV010000296.1:0-2693 GCA_964585355.1 uncultured Aliiroseovarius sp. | reverse complement strand
GGATTTCGCCGGGCGTGCGCCCGGCGACCGGCCGGGGGTTTCACCCCCGGCCCCCAGCCCCCCGGCCCCCCTGGCCCGGCACCGCCCGGCCGCGCCTGCCTGCCCCCCGGCCCCGCCTGCCCTCTGTTCCGCCTGTTGTGTGCCCGCCAGATCCAACCAGGCGCCATGCCTCAGCTGCCGACCGCCGCCTCATACCACGCCCGGATCAGGGCCCGGTCTTCGGGCTCCAGAAAGCTCTGCGACGGCGGCGGCATGGCATCGGTCAGGCCGGCCTGCACATAGATCCGCCGCGCCTGCCGGGCGATATCGGCCGGGTTGTCCAGGATCACGCCCTTGGGCGCATGGGCGAGCGGGCGCGCGCCCTCGCCTTCCCACGTCACCTCCTGCCCGTGGCACATGGCGCAATTCGCGGCCAGCAGGTCGGTGACATCGGCAAATCCCGGCGCCTCGGCAAAGCGCTGCGCCGCCGGGCTCAGCACCGCATCGCCCTCGGCCTGGGTCGCCTGCCCCTCGGCCCCGGTCAGCGTTGACAGCCAGACCACGACCGCAAACAGCCCGGCGGTCAGCCCCCATGTCCACCACGGCCGGCCCTTGCGGGCGTGGCTGGTATTGAAGAAATGGCGGATCGTCACCCCCATCAGGAAGATCAGAGACGCGATCAACCAGTTGTATTTGCTGGCAAAAGCCAGGGGATAATGGTTCGACAGCATCAGGAAGATGACCGGCAGCGTCAGGTAATTGTTGTGGGTCGAGCGCTGCTTGGCGATCTTGCCGTATTTCGCATCCGGCGTGCGCCCGGCCTTGAGGTCCGCCACCACGATCCGCTGGTTCGGCATGATGGTGAAAAACACGTTGCCGGTCATGATGCTGGCCGTGAACGCCCCCAAGTGCAGCAGCGCGGCGCGGCCGGTGAAAACCTGGCTATACCCCCAGGCCATGGCCACCAGAATGACAAACAGCAGCACCATCAGGCGGGTGTTGTTGTCGCCAAACCGGCTCTTGCAGATCAGGTCATAGGCGATCCAGCCAAAGGCCAGCGAGCCCAGCGAGATCAGCACCCCCTGCCAGACCGGGATATCCAGCACGTTGGGATCGACCAGATACAGCTCTCCGCCCAGATAATAGACCAGAATCAACATGGTAAAGCCGGAAAGCCAGGTCGAATAGCTCTCCCACTTGAACCAGATCAGGTCCTCGGGCAGGCGGTTGGGCGCCACCATGTATTTCTGAACGTGGTAAAATCCGCCGCCATGGACCTGCCATTCCTCGCCGGAAACGCCCTGCCGGCGGTCGGTCGAGGGGCGCAAGCCCAGGTCCAGGGCGATGAAATAGAACGACGACCCGATCCATGCGATCGCGGTGATCACATGGGTCCAGCGCACTGCAAATTCCAGCCATTCCAGCAACAAGACCGAATTCAGCATGGGCGCCTCCGTGAAATGCAACTCTGCCGTTCCAGTATTCGGAATTTCCTGTTATTCGTAAATCTTGAAAATGACGCAGGACTTTCAAGATAACCCGAAGGAATGGGCGCGTGGCTTATCTGAAAAATATCGCGATGTTCGTGCGGGTGTTCGAGCTGGGCTCCATGTCGGCCGCCGCGCGCGACCAGCGCTGCTCGCCGGCGGTGGCCTCCTCGCGCATTGCCGATCTTGAGCGGCACCTGGGCGTGCGGCTGTTCAACCGCTCGACCCGCTCGCTGCAACCCACCGAAAACGGCCGGCTGTTTTATGACAGCGCCTGCAAGATACTCGATGCCGTCGCCACCGCCGAGGCCGCCATTGCCGAGGCCGCCGACAACCCGCGCGGCACGCTTTTCATCGCCGCGGGCCTGGGCATCGGCCGGCGGATCATCGCCCCCGCCGTGCCGGCATTCAAGGAACTTTACCCCAATATCAACATCCGCCTGCGCCTGTCCGACCGCGCCGTCGATGTCCTGGGCGAAGGGCTCGACCTGATGTTCTATCTGGGCGAACCGCAAGACAGCAACATGAAGATCCGGGTGATTTCCGAGATCCCTCGCCTGCTCTGCGCCGCGCCTTCCTATGTGGAAAGATACGGCAATCCGCGCGACGGCGCCGCCCTTGTGAAAGACCGCCATGCCTGCCTCCTTCTGCGCTTTCCCGGCGCCCGAGAATTTCAGTGGACCCTGGCGACCGAGGACGGGCCGCGCCGCTATCCGGTATCGGGGCCGTTTGAATCCGACGATGGCGATGTCCTGACCCGATGGGCGCTGGAGGGGCACGGCATCGTCCTGAAACCGACATTCGAGGTCGCGCAACATCTGGCCGCGGGCGCATTGATGCCTGTCGCCACCGCAACGCCGCCGCTTCCCGTGCAACTGGCCTGCCTGACCCCGCATCGGCGCATGAAGGACAGCAAGCTTGCCCTGTTCACCGATTTCATGGTGCCCCGAATCAAGGCCGCGCTGGCCGCGTAGAATATCCGAAGGGGTCAGTTTCGGCAGATGGCCGCGAACCGGCGGTCATCCCCCTTCTCGCCCCGCCCCCTTCTTCTGTTCAGAAATATCCCCGCCGGAGGCCTCGAATCAGGCTCATCCGCAGGATGAGCCCCCAACCGGATGCGCCCGGCAGGCCCCGTGGCGATATGGGCGGGCGCGCCCCGCCCTGGCCCCGCGCCTCAGTAGATATAGCGGATCTGGTCGGTCCAGTAGCGCTCCACCCGCTTGAGGG
>CAZPDV010000295.1:0-2703 GCA_964585355.1 uncultured Aliiroseovarius sp. | reverse complement strand
ATGCGCTGCGCATTGCCAACCGGCAGTTTCCCGCCCCGGTCTATGCCTGGCACATCGCCTCCGAGGATAGCGGCCCGGTAACCTCCTCCGCCGGGGTCGAGATCAGCGCCGATATGGGGCTCGGGGAGCTCCGGCGCGGCGACACGGTGATGATCTGTGGCGGGCTCGACATCCAGGCCAACACCTCGCAAAAGTTGGTGAACTGGCTCCGGCGCGAGGCCCGGCGCGGGGTCACCATGGGCGCCCTGTGCACCGGCGCCTGGCTGCTGGCGCGCGCCGGCCTGCTGGACGGCAAACGCGCCACCATCCACTGGGAAAACCATGATGCCTTTGCCGAGGAATTTCCCGATGTGGACCTGGCCAAGTCGGTGTTCGTGGTGGATGGCAACCGGCTCAGCGCCGCCGGCGGCACCGCCTCGATCGACCTGATGCTGAAACTCATTGCCCAGGACCACGGCGAAGCCGTCGCCAATGCCGTGGCCGATCAGCAGATCTATACCTCGATCCGCACCGACCGCGACAGCCAGCGCCTGTCGGTGCCCACCCGCATCGGCGTGCGCCACCCCAAGCTGGCGGCGGTGATCCAGATGATGGAGGCCAATATCGAAGAGCCGATCAGCCCCTCGGTGCTGGCGCGCGATGTGGGGCTGTCCACCCGCCAGCTTGAGCGGCTGTTTCGCCGCTATCTCAACCGCAGCCCCAAGCGGTACTACATGGAGCTGCGCCTGCAAAAGGCGCGCAACCTGCTGATGCAGACCGACATGAGCGTGATCAACGTGGCGCTGGCCTGCGGTTTTGCCAGCCCTTCGCATTTTTCCAAGTGCTATCGGGCGCATTATCAGACCACGCCGTACCGCGAGCGGGGCAGCCAGGCCGGGGGCGCAAGGTAAATGAGGACAGCCCTAACATCACGTTTACACTCTTTTCTTTCTGCGCCCGGCGGCTTAATGTGAAAGCCGGAAACTCTGATCCAACTGGGAGAACACAATGAAAAAGCTGCTTTTGGCAACCGCCGCAACCGCGCTCATGGCCTCTGGTGCCATGGCCGAAGAAATCAAGCTGGGGATCATCTTCGGCTTTACCGGGCCGATCGAAAGCCTGACCCCGGCCATGGCCGACGGCGCCGAACTGGCGATGAAGGAAGTCACCGACAGCGGCAAGCTGCTCGATGGCGCCACCGTGACGCCGGTGCGCGCGGACTCGACCTGTATCGACGCCGGCGCTGCCACCGCCGCGGCCGAGCGCCTGATCACCTCGGACGGGGTGGCCGCCATTGTCGGCGCCGACTGCTCGGGCGTGACCGGCGCCATTCTTGCCAACGTGGCCGTGCCCAACGGCATCGTCATGATCTCGCCCTCGGCCACCAGCCCGGGCCTGTCCACCGCCGAAGATAACGGCCTGTTCTTCCGCACCTCGCCGTCGGATGCCCGCCAGGGCCAGGTGATCAGCGACATCCTGATGGACCAGGGCATCAAGTCGGTGGCGGTGACCTATACCAACAACGATTATGGCAAGGGGCTGGCCGATTCCTTCCAGGCCGCCTTTGAAGCGGCCGGCGGCACCGTCACCATCAACGCCGCCCACGAGGACGGCAAGGCCGATTATTCGGCCGAAGTCGGCGCGCTGGCTGCCGCTGGCGGCGAGCGCCTGGTGGTTGCCGGCTATGTGGACCAGGGCGGCTCGGGCATCGTGCGCGCGGCCCTCGATTCGGGCGCTTTCGACAGCTTCCACTTCCCCGATGGCATGGTCTCGACCTCGCTGGAAGAAAAGTTCGGCAGTGAAATCGACGGCTCCTCGGGCGACAATCCGGGCACCGACAGCGAAGGCGCGCAGATCTTTGCCGGGCTGGCCGGCGATGCCTTCGACGCCACCTCGCCCTTCGCGGCAGAAGCCTATGACGCGGCGGCGCTGATCATGCTGGCCATGCAGGCCGCCGGTTCCGCCGACAGCCAGACCTTCAAGGACAAGGTGATGGAGGTGGCCAACGCGCCGGGCGAGAAGATCTTCCCCGGTGAGCTGGGCAAGGCGCTGGAGATCCTCGCCTCGGGCGGTGACATCGACTATGTGGGCGCCTCGGCGGTCGAGCTGATCGACCCCGGCGAAAGCGCCGGCAACTACCGCGAAATCACCATCAAGGATGGCAAGATCACCACGGTCGGCTACCGCTGATCCGATCTGGATAACGACATGGAGCAGCCCGGAATTTCCGGGCTGTTTCCGTAGGGTGCAAGGCACGGTTAAAGTGCCGAAACCGGGGGGAACGGATGATCGAGGTCCATGACATCCACAAGCATTTCGGCGGCTTTCACGCGGTGGATGGGGCAAGCCTTTCCATTGCCAAGGGCTCGATCACCGGGCTGATCGGCCCGAATGGCGCCGGAAAGACCACGCTTTTCAACGTGATCGCAGGCGTTCTTAAACCAACCTCCGGGCGCGTGACCATGGAGGGCGAGGACATCACCGGCCTGCCGCCGCATGTGCTGTTTCACAAGGGGCTGCTCAGAACCTTTCAGATCGCGCATGAATTCCCTTCGATGACGGTGCGCGAGAACCTGATGATGGTGCCGGGCGGGCAGTCGGGCGAGTCGATCCTTAATGCCTGGATCAGGCGCGGCCAGATCCGGCGCGAGGAGGCGGCCCTGCGCCAAAAGGCCGACGAGGTGCTGGAATTCCTGACCATCGACCACCTGGCCGAGGAGAAGG
>CAZPDV010000294.1:0-2713 GCA_964585355.1 uncultured Aliiroseovarius sp. | reverse complement strand
TGTGGTCGTTGTTGCCGTTGTCGTCCCGGCCGCCGTTGTGGTCGTTGCCACCGTTATCGTCCCGGCCGCCGTTGTCGTGAGTTCCGGTGCCAGTTCCGGTGCCAGTGCCAGTACCAGTGCCACCCACGGTATCCCGGCGCTCCTCCTTGATCAGATTGCCTTTCGCGTCATAAACACGCTCGAGCTTGCCGGTATCGCCGATGGCCTCGACCTTGATCCCGTTTCCGGTTTTCGTGATATGGATGTTCATGTAACCCATATCGACCAGTTCCGCGACGATGGCATCGACCACCGGGTCGCTCGCCGCGCTGGCGCTGGCGGTTGAGAGAAGCAGGGCGGTTGCAGTGGCAGCCAGGATTGTCTTGATACGCATGTGTCTTTCCTTTGGTTGGTTGGGCCGGGGGTTCCGGCAGGTGGGCCTATCCAGCCATGGGGCGCCGGATTTTCCCATTGGGCTGGGGTTTATGCCCGCTCCGATAAACCGGAGGGATGCGGCCCTAAACCAAAGTTTATGAAGGAAACGTTGAAAAAAAGGGGTTCAGGCCGGTCGTCCTGCGGCCTGAACCAAAGATGCACGGCGCGATTTTCAGTCCGCTTCCATCATGTCGAACCCGAGATGGCGGGCGACGGTAAAGATATCCTTGTCGCCGCGGCCGCACATGTTCATGCAGATCAGGTGATTCTCGGGCAGATCGGGGGCAATCTTCATCACATGCGCCAGCGCGTGGCTGGGCTCCAGCGCGGGGATGATCCCCTCAAGCTGACAGGAAAGCTGAAATGCCTCCAGCGCTTCCGTGTCGGTAATCGCCACATATTCGGCCCGGCCGATATCGTGCAGCCAGCTGTGTTCCGGGCCGATGCCGGGGTAATCCAGCCCGGCCGAGATCGAGTATCCCTCGAGGATCTGCCCGTCCTCGTCCTGAAGCAGATAGGTGCGGTTGCCATGCAGCACGCCGGGGCGCCCGCCGGTCAGCGAGGCGCAATGCTCCATCTTCTGGTTGACGCCCTTGCCGCCGGCCTCGACCCCGATGATGCGCACGCTTTCGTCGTCAAGAAAGGGGTAAAACAGCCCCATCGCGTTTGACCCGCCGCCAATCGCGGCAATCACCGTGTCGGGCAGGCGCCCCTCGGCCTCGAGCATCTGACGCTTGGCTTCCTTGCCGATGATCGACTGAAAATCGCGGACCATGGCCGGATAGGGATGCGGGCCGGCCACCGTGCCGATGCAGTAGAAGGTATCGCGCACATTGGTCACCCAGTCGCGCAGGGCCTCGTTCATGGCGTCCTTGAGGGTGCCGCGGCCCGAGGTCACCGGGATCACCTCTGCCCCCAGAAGCCGCATGCGAAACACGTTGGGCTTTTGCCGCTCCACGTCATGCGCGCCCATATACACCACGCATTTCAGGCCGAACTTGGCACAGACCGTGGCGGTGGCCACCCCGTGCTGGCCGGCGCCGGTTTCGGCGATGATCCGGGTCTTGCCCATGCGCCGGGCCAGCAGGATCTGGCCCAGCACATTGTTGATCTTGTGGGCGCCGGTATGGTTGAGCTCGTCGCGCTTGAGATAGATTTTCGCGCCGCCCAGATGGCGGGTCAGCCCCTCGGCAAAGTAGAGCGGGCTGGGGCGGCCCACGTAATGCTTCCACAGGTCGTCCATCTCGGCCCAGAAGGCCGGATCATCCTTGGCGCGTGCATATTCCTCTTCCAGCGACAGGATCAGCGGCATCAGCGTTTCCGAGACGAAGCGGCCGCCAAACGTGCCAAACCGGCCCTTTTCGTCCGGGCCGTTCATGAAGGAATTGAAAAGATCGTCGGACATGCTGCTCTCCCGGTTTCGTGGCTCTGCTTTAGCGGCTTGGGCGCGGGGCGGCAAGGCAGGAGCGGGGGCCGGCCCCCGCACCCCCGGAGTATTTGCAGAAAGATGAAAGGATCAGGCGGTTTCGGCGGCCGCGATGAAGGCGCGCATCAGGGCGGGGTCCTTGACGCCCGGCGCGCTTTCCACGCCCGAGGCGGTATCCACCTGCCGGGCGCCGGTCAGGGCGATGGCGCGGGCGACGTTTTCGGCGGTCAGGCCGCCGGCCAGCATCCAGGGTTTTTGCCAGCTGCGCCCGGCGATCAGGCGCCAGTCGAAAGGCAGGCCGTTGCCGCCGGGCAGGTCGGCATCCGGGGCGGGCTTGGCGTCCAGCAGGATCTGGTCGGCGACCGCCTCGTAGGGGGTGATCCTGGCCAGGTCTTCAGCCGTGGCGATGCCCACCGCCTTCATCACCGGCAGGCCGTAACGCGCGCGGATTTCGCTGACCCGCTCGGGTGTTTCGGTGCCATGCAGTTGCAGCATGTCGAGCGGCACCAGGGCGGTGATTTCATCCAGAAAGGCATTGTCGGCATTGACCACCAGGGCGACCTTGGCGATGCCGGGCGGCACCTCGGCGGTCAGTTGGGCGGCCTCGGGCGGGCTGGTGAAGCGGGGGGATCTGGCGAAGAAGTTGAAGCCGAGATAACGCGCGCCGGCCCGGGCGGCTTCGGCCACATGCTCGGGCCGGGTCAGGCCGCAGATCTTGACGGCGATCATTGCTCTACTCGATCAGCGCCAGCACATCATCGCCCTTTTCGGGGGATGGGCCCCTGAGCTTTTCCACCTCGCGCTGCAACCGGTCGCGCTCGCGCCGGGCGGCGGCGGCCTCGGCCCGCTGGCGATATTCGCGCAGCCATTCCC
>CAZPDV010000293.1:0-2738 GCA_964585355.1 uncultured Aliiroseovarius sp. | reverse complement strand
AGCACGCCTTTCATGGGGCCTTCGGCGGCGGCGCGGATGGCGTCGTTGATCTCGTCCACAGAGGTGTCGCGGCTGGCCTCGAAGGTCATGTCCACGCAGGAGACGTTGGGCGTGGGCACCCGGATCGCCACGCCGTCGAGCTTGCCGGCAAGCTCGGGCAGGACCAGGCCCACCGCCTTGGTGGCGCCGGTCGAGGTGGGGATCATGCTGAGCGCCGCGGCGCGGGCGCGGTGCAGGTCCTTCTGATCGCGGTCCAGCACCGGCTGCGAGCTGGTATAGGCATGAACCGTGGTCATGAAGCCCTTGATAACGCCTACTTTTTCATGCAGCACCTTGAGCACGGGCGACAGGCAGTTGGTGGTACAGGACGCGTTTGACACATGCAGGTCGGCCGCGGTCAGGGTGTGGTCATTGACGCCATAGACAATGGTCTTGTCCGCCCCCGCCGAGGGGGCCGAGACCAGGACCCGGCTGGCGCCGTTTTCCAGGTGCACCAATGCCTTGTCGCCCTTGAAGATGCCGGTGCATTCCAGCACGATATCGACATCGCCCCAGTCCAGTTTCGCGGGGTCGCGTTCCGAGGTGAAGGGGATTTCGCCAAAGCCGGCATCCAGGGAATGGTCGGTATGGCTGACCGGGTTCATGAACCGGCCGTGTACCGAGTCGAACTCGAACAGATGCGCCGCCGAGGCAATCGGCGCCAGGTCGTTGATCGCCACCACCTCGAGGTCGTCGCGCCCCTGTTCATACAAAGCCCGCAGCACCAGCCGCCCGATCCGGCCGAAACCGTTGATTGCCACCTTGGTCGTCATGTCCGATACCTCCGAAATGGGCGCGGGCGATGGAAGCTCTGCCGGCGCCGAATGTGTTACCGCTAACATGCCGATTTGCCGGCCAAGGTCAAGGCAGGCGGGCAAGCTGTGCGGATTGGCCGCGTGGGCGCCGGCTCAGCGCCAGAAGGCGATATATTCGGACAGATCGACGAGCTTCTTGCCCAGAAAGACCGGCAATGTGCCGCCAAACCAGATCTGGTCGGCGATGAAAACCGCAAGGATCAGGGCGGCAAGGTAAAAGGCGATCTTGTTGGTCACGGGGCCTCCGACGGTTGGGCGGAGTGTCGCGCAGCCGCCGCCGCGGGGCAAGCAAAAAGGCCCCGCCAGTGCTGCCGGGGCCTGTTCGGATGTGTCAGGGCGTCAGAGCCGGCCCATCGCCGCGGCCACATCGGCCATGCGCGCGGAAAAGCCCCATTCGTTGTCATACCAGGCCATCACCCGCACCGTGCGCCCGCCGATCACCTTGGTCTGATCGGGCGCGAAGATCGAGCTCTGCTCGGTATGGTTGAAGTCGATCGAGACCTTGGGCTCGGGGTCATAGCCAAGCACATGGCCCATCGGGCCGGCGGCGGCCTCGCGCACGATCTCGTTGATGTCGTCAACGGTGACATCCTTGCCGGCCTCGAACACCAGGTCGATGGCCGAGACATTGGGCGTGGGCACCCTGAGCGCGGTGCCGTCGAGCTTGCCCTCAAGCTCGGGCAGGACCTCGGCAATGGCCTTGGCGGCGCCGGTCGAGGTGGGGATCACTGCCATGGCGGCGGCGCGGGCGCGATAGAGGTCCTTGTGGCGCCGGTCGAGCGTCGGCTGGTCGCCGGTATAGCTGTGGATCGTGGTCATGATGCCGCGCTCGATCCCCACCGCTTCGTTGAGCACCTTGGCCAGCGGCGCCAGCCCGTTGGTGGTGCACGAGCCGTTCGAGACCATCCTGTGATGCGCCTCCAGTTCGTCGGAATTGACGCCAAAGACGATGGTCTTGTCCACGTTCCTGGCCGGGGCCGAGATCAGCACCTTGCGCGCGCCCCGCTCCAGATGCACCTTGGCCTTGTCGCCGTCATTGAACTTGCCGGTGCATTCCAGCACCACGTCGCAGCCTTCCCAGTCCAGCTCCTGGGGGTCATAGGTGGAAAACATCTCCATCGGGCCGGGGCCCAGATCCATGGTGCCGTTGGCGACCTTGACCTCGCCGGGAAAGCGCCCGTGCACGCTGTCATAGCGGATCAGGTGGGCGGCGGTCTCCAGCGGGCCGGTGGCGTTGATCTTGACCACCTTCAGGTCGTTGCGCCCGGAGGCGGCAATTTGCGACAAGGTGCAGCGGCCGATGCGGCCAAATCCGTTGATGCCGATGGTGACTGGCATTTGGTTCCCCCTTCAATCCCACGCGATATGCCCCTTGTGATGTTGCGGGGCGGTGATCTGTGGCAAGCTATAGGGGCGGCAAAATTTAGGGCCAATTAAAAAATTGTTTATTCTGCAAGGTGTTAGCGTAAACAGTGGCGTTTGGGTGACGTGTTAGCGCAAACCCTGTCGAAAATGTCGCAGGCGGCAGGCCGGGGGCGCATGGTTGCACCGGGGCCGGCGGGCGCTAGATTGGCGAAACAGCTGCGAGGTAGGACATGAGCGGGCTTCTGGCGCTCCTTGATGATGTGGCGATGATCGCCAGGATGGCGGCCACATCGCTTGATGACGTGGCGGCGCAGGCGGCCAAGGCCGGCAGCAAGGCGGCGGGCGCGGTGATCGACGACGCGGCGGTGGCGCCGCAATATGTGCAGGGGCTGGATGCGGCGCGCGAATTGCCCATGGTCTGGCGGATCGCGGCGGGTTCGCTGCGCAACAAGCTGGTGATCCTGTTGCCGGGGGCGTTGTTGCTGTCGGCGTTCGCGCCTTGGGCGATCGTGCCGCTGT
>CAZPDV010000292.1:0-2742 GCA_964585355.1 uncultured Aliiroseovarius sp. | reverse complement strand
CAATGGCGGCGGAAGGCGCGTTTGAGCATGTCGAGCTCTTCGCGCAACAGCGCGATTTCGGCGCGCAGATCGTCGTCCGCCGGCTGGCCGGTAACGATCGAAAAACAGGCCAGCCGCGCGCCGCTCTCCTGCTCCAGCACCACGAAGCTCTGTACCCCGTCGCACAGCAGTTCGGCCGGGATCGGCACCGAGATTTCGGCCGCCGTCTCGCTGCTGCGGCGGATTTCGACCCCCTCCAGCGGCCGGTCCTGACAGCGCACCTCCACCGCCGGCAAGTCCGCCTCGCCCAGCGCCAGTTCGCCCCGCCAGACCCCATCGCGGATCGCCGCTCTTGTCACGCGCCACTCGCTCACATCCCTCTCCTTCCCTGCCCGTTCACATCTCGGCCCGGGGCCGGCGGCTGAAATTCACATCGCGCAGGATCACCTGGTTCATCTCCGGCCCCTCGAAGATCAGATCGACCCAGGCCGCCTCGACCCGGCGCTCGTTCATCCTGGTATAAGCCAGGTCGAACTCCACCATCACGTCATCCTGCCCAAGCGGCAATTCGCGCACGATCTGTTCGGTATTGGGGCCGTGGCGGACGTTGAGCCGGGCGAAAATCTCCAGCGGCTTTTCCATCTCGACCACCGTGTTCATGCGGATCAGGTGGCGCCGCTTGAGCCCGCTCACCGCGCCTTCGGGCAGGTCCAGCACCAGCGACAGGAACGAGCCGTCAAACCGGAACACATCCATGCGCAGACCGAACGGCGCCAGATCGACCTCGCGCATGTTGCGGATCTGGCGCACGGTGATCTCGGAAATCCGGCAATCGTGGAACAGGGTCACGCCAGAGCCGAACTTGGTCTGCGACGGGGCGCCGGCCACGCCCGGCGGCTCGATGGCACCGCGCCAGAAATCCGGCCGCCAGGACCAGTCGCAATGCAAGGGCTTGTGAAAGGCGTTGGAGCCGATATAGGGCAGGGTCAGCCGCTCATCCGCGACCCGCAGGAAGCGGTCAAGCTCGGCCTTCAGGCCACGGCCCTGGCTGCGCCATTGCTTGAGCGTTTCAAGGTCAAGCGCCTCGGCCTGTCGGGCACGCGCAGCCCAGCGCCGTTTGCAACGTTGCTGCAGGAACCGCTGCGCGGTGGAAGTCAAGCTCTTGCCCATAACGCCCGGAATCGCCTCTGAAAACCCGATTGTTTCCAGTATTAAACAAAATAGTTTCCCTAGAGCAAACGATTGAAGAAATTCGCCAGCCCGCCCCCGGATTTTGCGCGCTCGGGATTGGCGGCGCGCATGGCCTTGCGGAAATCGGCCAGCAGGTGGCGGCCGGTCGCCCCGGAAATCGGCAGATCGGTCAGCCCGGTCACGGTCAGGCTGACCAGAGCCCCCCGCAGCACGAACATGGCGCGCCAGTACTCGTCGGAAATCGCCGCCGGGCGGGAGGGCGAGGCGTCGCGCACATGCACCACCAGGGCGTTATCGGTCTCCTGCATCGCCAGAATTTCCACCTGCTCGGCCTGCCCGGACCGGGCCAGGCTGGCACGCCCGGCCGGGCTTTCCAGATAGGCCCTGAGCGCGGCCGGCGCCGCCACCGATGCCTCGGCAAGCGGGCTGACCGAGGCGCTGAGCAGGGCCGGAACCGGCGGCCTGGCATCATCGGGATTGCCCGAGATCGAGGCGCATTGCCCCAGCACCACGAAGCCGCCGCTGTCGGTTGCAAGCCGCGTCGCCTTGTCGATGCAGAAGCCCGCCGGCCCGGCCACGGTGATCCGGCCACCGGCCAGCCGGGTGGTGGCGGGCGCCTTGCCGCGGGCCAGCCCGGCCAGAAAACCGCCGCCGCCACCACCAGCGCCGCCACCGGGCGCACAGGCCGCCAGCACCGCCATCAGCGCCACCGCCCCGCTCAGCCGCGCCCGCACCCGGTGGCGACCCGGCATCCCGGCCACCGCCCGGCCTACAGGTCCATATAGATGTGACGTTCCGCCCTGGCGCCCGGATGGGTCACCGCCCCCTTGTAGGTCGCGCCCACCTGCTGGGCATATTTCCACAGCGCGCCCGAGGCATAGATGGTCTGGCGCGGGCCTTTCCACCGGGCCTTGCGGGCGGCCAGTTCTTCGTCCGTCAGGTCCACCTCGATCGTGCCCTTGATGGCGTCGATGGTGATGATATCGCCGTTTTCGATCAGCGCGATCGGCCCGCCATGGGCCGCCTCCGGCCCCACATGCCCCACGCAGAAGCCCCGCGTGGCCCCCGAGAACCGCCCGTCGGTGATCAGCGCCACCTTCTTGCCCATGCCCTGGCCGGAAATCGCCGCGGTGGTGGCCAGCATCTCGCGCATGCCGGGGCCGCCGGCGGGGCCTTCGTTGCGGATCACGAAAACGCAGCCTTCCTCATAGGCGCGGTTCTGCACCGCCTCGAACGCGTCTTCCTCGCATTCGAACACCAGCGCCGGGCCGGAGAACACCTGCTGATCCTTCTCCATCCCCGCCACCTTGACGATGGCGCCTTCCGGGGCAAGGTTGCCCTTGAGGCCAACCACGCCGCCGGTCGTGGTGATCGGGTCCGAGACCGGGTAGATCACCCGCCCGTCTGCCTCGCGGTCGATCCGGTCAAGCTCCTCGCCCATGGAGCGGCCCGAGGCGGTCAGGCAATCCTCGTGGATCAGGCCGGCCTTGCGCAGTTCCTTGAGCACCACCGGCACGCCGCCGGCCTCGTAAAGATCCTTGGCCACATACTGCCCGCCCGGCTTGAGGTCGG
>CAZPDV010000291.1:0-2745 GCA_964585355.1 uncultured Aliiroseovarius sp. | reverse complement strand
TCAGGCGTCCGGCCGCCGCACGATCAGGTCGATCAAGGCCGATTTTCCGCTGTGGCCGCGCCCTTCCTGCACATCGCGCTCGTAAGAGGCCAGGCGCTGGATCTCCCAGTCGCCGAAGGCCTCGCTCAGCAGGGCCTCGGTATACATGTTTTCGATAAAGGGCGGCCCGCCGGTGCCCAGCGCCACCTGCTCGGGCCGGTAGCCGTGCAGCATCAACAGCCCGCCGGGGCGCACGGCGCGGCGCAGATCCGCAAACTGGCCGGCGCGCGCTTCCGGCCCGGCAAACTGGATGAAGATCGCCACCACCAGATCGAAACCGCGCCCCCAGTCCCAGCCGGCCCAGTCCGACAGGTTGTGATCCACCGAAACCCCCTGCGCGGCAGCAAGCGCCCGGGCCCGCTCCACCGCCGTCGGCGCGCCGTCAAAGGCGCATACCCGCGCCCCGCGCCCGGCCAGCCAGACCGAGTTCCGCCCCTCGCCATCGGCCACCGAAAGCAGCTCGGCGCCGGGCCTGATCCAGCCCGGATTTTCCTCGAGAAACCGGGCCGGCGCGGTGCCGAAAAGATAGCCCTCGCTTCCCGCATATCGCTCTTCCCACATGGGGTTTCCTTTTATTTCAGAAGGTTACACCGGATCAGGCCGCCGGCAGCCGGGTCTCGACAATCTCTGCCCAGAACGACGCCCCATGCGGGATTGCCTCATCATCGAAATTGTATTCGGGGTGGTGCACCATCGGCGTGTCGCCATTGCCCAGCAGGATATAGGCGCCGGGGCGCGCTTCCAGCATGTAGGAGAAATCCTCGCCCCCCATCAGCGGCGGCACTTCCAGCGCCGGGCTGCCCGCCACCTTCTCGGCGGCCGCGCGGGCGAACTCGGTCTGCTCCGGGTGGTTGACCATGACCGGATAGCCCCGGCTCACCTCGACCCGGGCGGTGGCCCCATAGGCGGCGGCGGTGTTCTCGGCCAGCGCCCTGAGCCGCTCCACCGCCAGCTCGCGGGTTTCGCCGTCCAGCGTGCGGATGGTGCCGCGCAGCAGCACATGCTGCGGGATCACGTTATGGGCCTCGCTTTCGGTGCGGAAGGTGCCCACCGTCACCACCACCTGGCGCAGCGGGTCCACGTTGCGGCTGGCGATGGATTGCAGCGCCACCACGATATGCGAGGCCACCAGGGTGGTGTCGATCGCCTCATGCGGCTTGGCAGCATGCCCGCCCTTGCCCTCGACATGGATCTCGAACTCGTCGGTCGCCGCGAAAAACGCGCCGGGGCGGATCGCAAACGTGCCCACCGGCAGGCCCGGCGCATTGTGCATGCCGTACACTTCCTCGATGTTCCACCGCTCCATCAGCCCGTCGGCGACCATCTCCTTGCCGCCGCCGCCGCCCTCTTCGGCGGGCTGAAAGATCACCACCACGGTGCCGTCGAAATTGCGCGTCTCGGCCAGGTATTTCGCCGCCCCCAGCAGCATTGCCGTATGCCCGTCATGGCCGCAGGCATGCATCAAACCCGGCGTTTTCGAGGCATATTCCACCCCGGTCGCCTCGTGAATCGGCAGCGCATCCATATCGGCCCGCAGCCCGATCACCCGCCCCGACGTGTTGCTCTTGCCGCGAATCACCCCCACCACGCCGGTGCGGCCGATGCCGGTGGTCACCTCGTCACACCCGAATTCGCGCAGCTTCTCCTCCACCAGGGCCGAGGTCCGGTGGGTTTCGAACAACAGCTCGGGATGGGCGTGAATATCCTGCCGCCAGGCGGCAATCTCGGGCTGCAACTGGGCAAGGCGGTTCTTGATCGGCATGGAATTCTCCTGTCAGGGTCGGTTTGGATCGGGTCGGATCGGGCTCAGATCGAGGGGCCGGGGACCAGCCGGCTGCCATCGGAAAACCGCGACAGCCGGAAACGTGTCAGATCATGGCCCGGCGGCGCGCCAAGCGCAAGGGCGGCGGCGATCCGGCCAAAGGCGGGGCCGATGCCAAAGCCATGGCCACACATGCCGGTGGCCAGCGTCAGCCCCGGCAGCGCCGCCACCCGGTCCACCACCGGCACCACATCGGGCAGAATGTCGATCATCCCGGCCCAGGCCTGTACCAGGCGCACCGGCCCCAGCCCGGCAAATGCCGCGCCAAAGGCACGCGCGCTGCGCGCCAGCCGCCGCCTGTCGGGGGCCGGATCAAGGATGCGCATCCGCTCGAACGGGCTCTCGCGATCAAGGGCCCAGCGCCGCGGCGTGCCCCACCCGTCAGGAAAGCCGCGCGGCTGGGCCGGCCTGTAAGCACGGGCAAGCGGGCTGGCCAGAAACCCGCGCAGATAGCGCGGCGCGGCGCGCAGGGCATCCGGGCCAAGCTCCAGAAAATGATGCGCCGCCGGGGCCAGCGTATAGCCGCCATCGGCGCGGCGCCGAAACGCCAGTTCCCGGTCCACGCCGGCGCCGGCAAACACCTCCGGCAACGCCTGCGTGCGCGCCACGCTCGACCGTACCGAGATCTGCGGGATCTCCACCCCATGCCGGCGCAACAGCAGCGACGACCACGCCCCACCGGCCAGCACCACCGCATCGGCGCGCAGCCGGCCCGCCTCGCTGATCACGCCCCGCACCCGCCCGGCCTCGATATCCAGCCCCCGCACCGCCAGCCGCTCGCGGATCACCACCCCCTCGCGCGCCGCCAGCCGCGCCAGCGCCGGCACCGCCACGAACGGCTCGGCCCGCATGTCGTCGGGCGTCCACAACGCGCCGGTCCAGGG
>CAZPDV010000290.1:0-2758 GCA_964585355.1 uncultured Aliiroseovarius sp. | reverse complement strand
TCGTCGCCATTGCCCAGCACCAGGTCGTTGGTATCGGTGATCTGCGTGCCCAGAAAGCCGATCCCGGTGGTGGCATCGGATTGTTCGCCCAGCAATTGCTGCAACAGGGTGCCGTCGCCATTGATCGGATATTCCTCATCAGGCGTGTCGATCGGGTCGAGAATACCGCCGTCCCCGATGCCCGAACCGAAGTCATCCGGGTTGTCGTCGCCGGTATCGGGAGTGATTACTCCGCCATCGCCGATGAACCCACCGCCATCGTCCGGGGTGTCATCCCCGGTATCCGGCTGAATCGGATCGAGGTTGTCATCGCCGGCTGCGTCACCGGTGCCATTGCCCAGATCCTCCTCGCCGCCGCCAAAGGCGTCGGGCAGAAAGATGATCGGCAACAGGCCGACAAAGAGGAGGGCAAAAATCATGTGGGACCCAGAAAGTCAAGGATATACATCTTCTCGCGCATCCTAGTGCGCCGGCCGGTTCTGTCCAGAATTTGATACCTAAAATTCAAGATTAACAGGCCCTTTCGCATGCACCGGTTCGCATCTCCGACATCTGAGCACGACAAGATGGCAAGATGATGACGCAGGGCCGCTTGTGTGAAATTGCCCCTTTCATTTGCGCCAATTATCCCCTATATGCCCGCATCCGCCGGATTCCCGGCATTCCATGGCCCAGGCTGGACGACATCCCGGCTTGCGGCATAACCCTCAGATCAAGGAGACCCCGATGTCGATCACGCCCGAAGAAAAAGCCCGCCTGATCAAGGAATTCGCAACCCACGAAGGCGATACCGGTTCGCCCGAAGTGCAGGTGGCGATCCTGAGTTCGCGCATTGCCACCCTGACCGAGCATTTCAAGATTCACAAGAAAGACAATCACGGCCGCCGTGGCCTGCTCAAGATGGTGGCCCAGCGCCGCAAGCTGCTGGATTATGTGCGGGGCAAGGACGAAGAGCGCTACCAGAACCTGATCAAACGCCTGGGCCTGCGCCGCTGAGCCGCGCCCCGGCAACCAGAGAACAGCCAGAAACCTTCAACGCCCGTTCGGTTCTCGAGCGGGCGTTTTCGTTGCGCTGAAGGCCGCAGCCAGCGCCTCGGGCCAAGCCCTCTTCCCATCCCCGCCTTTCTCCTCTATAGGCCAGACATCTGAGACTATGTGCCCGGCCCCCGGCACTGGGAAACGATGGAGGGGGCGGCGGCAATGGGGCCGCCATGCAAATGGGAGACCCGGGAAGGCCCGGGAGCGCTCCCGAGAAGGAAACGATACATGTTCAACGTAACCAGGAAATCCATGGAGTGGGGCGAAGAGACCCTGACGCTGGAGACCGGCAAGATTGCGCGTCAGGCGGATGGTTCGGTCATCGCCACTCTGGGCGAGACCACGGTGATGGCCAATGTCACCTTCGCCAAGGAGCAGAAACCGGGGCAGGACTTTTTCCCGCTGACCGTGCATTACAACGAGAAGTACTATTCCGCCGGCAAGATCCCCGGCGGCTTTTTCAAGCGCGAGGCGCGGCCGACCGAAAAGGAAACCCTGACGTCCCGCCTGATCGACCGGCCGATCCGGCCGCTTTTCGCACCGGGCTTCAAGAACGAGGTGCTGGTGATCTGCACCGTGCTGAGCCACGATCTGGTCAATGACCCGGATGTGGTGGCGATGATTGCCGCCTCGGCGGCGCTGACCCTGTCGGGCGTGCCCTTCATGGGGCCGATCGCGGGCTGCCGGGTGGGCTATGAGGATGGCGAATATATCCTGAACCCGACCGTGGACGACATGCACAAGCTGCGCGAAAACCCCGACCAGCGGCTTGATCTGGTGGTGGCCGGCACCAAGGACGCGGTGATGATGGTTGAATCGGAAGCCTATGAGCTTTCCGAAGAAGAGATGCTGGGCGCGGTCAATTTCGCCCATGAGCAGATCCAGCCGGTGATCGACCTGATCATCGACCTGGCCGAGGAAGCGGCGAAGGAGCCGTTCGATTTCACCCCCCCGGATTATACCGAGCTTTACAAGGCGGTGAAAAAGGCGGGCGAGAAGCAGATGCGCGCGGCTTTCAAGATCACCGACAAGCAGGAGCGGACCGCGGCGGTGAACGCGGCCCGCGAGGCGATCATCGCCACGCTGGACGAGGATCAGGCCACGGATGAAAACCTTGGCGCCGCGCTCAAGAAGCTTGAAAGCGAGATCCTGCGCGGCGATGTGGTCAAGACCGGCAAGCGGATCGACGGCCGCGCGCTGGACGAGATCCGGCCGATTGTCAGCGAAGTGGGCATCCTGCCCCGCACCCATGGCTCGGCCCTGTTCACCCGGGGCGAGACCCAGGCCCTGGTCGTGACCACCCTGGGCACCGGCGACGACGAGCAGATGATCGACGCGCTGCAGGGCACCTACAAGTCGAACTTCCTGCTGCACTACAACTTCCCGCCCTATTCGGTGGGCGAGGTCGGCCGCTTCGGCTTTACCGGCCGGCGCGAGATCGGGCACGGCAAGCTGGCCTGGCGGGCGCTGCAGGCGGTGCTGCCTTCGGCCACCGACTTCCCCTATACGATCCGGGTGGTCTCGGAGATCACCGAATCGAACGGCTCCTCCTCGATGGCGTCGGTCTGCGGCGGCTCGCTTTCGATGATGGATGCGGCGGTGCCGCTCAAGGCGCCGGTTGCCGGGGTCGCCATGGGGCTGATCCTTGAGGAAAACGGCGAATATGCGATCCTGTCGGACATTCTGGGGGATGAAGATCACCTGGGCGACATGGATTTCA
>CAZPDV010000289.1:0-2762 GCA_964585355.1 uncultured Aliiroseovarius sp. | reverse complement strand
GTGGCGGCGCATCTGGCCCAGGCCTGCGCCGAAGGCGTCCAGACCGCCATCCTGGTCACCGCCAACCCAGTCGCCGCGCGGGCCTATCGCGCCATCGGTTTTACCAGGATCGGCGAATATGCGCTGGCCCTGTTGCCCGCGCCCGTCACCATCGGAGCGGCGCCATGAGCCTGCTGCGCAAGGAGGCCCGCGCCGCGCTCGGCCGCTGGCGCGACACCGCCATCGGCCTGCTGGTTACGCTGGCGGGGCTCTACTGGTTTGCCACCGTGCCGGGCCTGCTGCGCTGGCCGGCGCTGGCGCTGGCGGGGCTTGGCGCGGGCTTTGCCTGGACCGGCATGCAGCGCGCCCGCTTTCACCGCGGCGCCGGCGGCCTGGGCGTGGTGCAGGTGGATGAACGCCAGATCACCTATCTGGCGCCGGTGGGCGGCGGCTTTGCCTCGCTCGATGCGCTCAGCCGGGTGGAGATCGCCCCCGACCGCGCCGGCCTGCCGGTCTGGCGGTTCCTTTCGCCGGGCGAGGTTCTGACCATCCCGCTCAATGCCGAGCACTCCGAGACCCTGTTCGAGGCGCTCACCCAACTGCCCGGCGTCAACCTGGAAGCCGCCATTCGCGCCGCCGCCAGCCCGCCGAAAGCGCCGGTGGTGATCTGGAGCCGGACCCACCTGCGCCTGCTCAGATGACCCGGCCCGGCCCGCACGCAGCACATTGACACGCCCGGCCAAAACCGACACCTCTGGGCACGCACAGAAACGAGGAGCACAGCCATGTCCATCCCCCAAACCGGCGGCGGCCCGATCGAACATATGGGCCAGCTGGCCGAGTATCTGGAAGCGGGCTGCAAGCCGAAACAGGACTGGCGCATCGGCACCGAGCACGAAAAGTTCGGCTATTGCAAGGACACGCTCAAGCCGCTTCCCTATGAGGGCGCGCGCTCGGTCAAGGCGGTGCTCGAGGGGCTGCGCGACCGCTATGGCTGGCAGTCGGTCTATGAGGACGGCCGGATCATCGGCCTGACGCTCAAGGGCGCCAATATCAGCCTTGAGCCGGGCGGGCAGCTGGAACTGTCCGGCGCGCCGCTGGAAAACATCCACCAGACCTGCGACGAGCTCAACGAGCACCTGCGCGAGGTGCAAAGCGTGGCCGACGGGATCGGCGCGGGCTTCATCGGCCTGGGGGCGGCGCCAACCTGGAGGCACGAGGACATGCCGCTGATGCCCAAGGGGCGCTATGAGCTGATGACCGAATACATGGACAAGGTGGGCACCATGGGCAAGGCGATGATGCGGCGCACCTGTACGGTGCAGGTAAACCTCGACTTCGCCTCCGAGGCCGACATGGTGCAGAAATTCCGCGTCGGCCTGGCGCTGCAGCCGGTGGCCACCGCGCTGTTTGCCAATTCGCCGTTCTGGGAGGGCAAGCTCAACGGCCACAAATCCTGGCGCTCCTATATCTGGCGCCACCTGGACCCGGCCCGCACCGGCATGCTGCCCTTCGTGTTCGAGGACGGCTTCGGTTTCGAGCGCTATGTGGATTACGCGCTGGATGTGCCGATGTATTTCGTCTATCGCGACGGCAAGTATATCAACGCGCTGGGCCAGTCGTTCCGCGACTTCCTGCGCGGCGAGCTGCCGGCGCTGCCGGGCGAAAAGCCGACGCTCAGCGACTGGGCCGACCACCTGACCACCCTGTTTCCCGAAGTGCGCATCAAGCAGTTCATGGAGATGCGCGGCGCCGATGCCGGGCCATGGCGGCGGATCTGCGCGCTGCCGGCCTTCTGGGTCGGGCTGATGTATGACCAGACCGCGCTGGATGCGGCCTGGGACCTGGTGCGCGACTGGGATGCCGAAACCCGCGAGGCGCTGCGCGTCGCCGCCAGCGTCGATGGGCTGGACGGGCGGGTGGGCAAACTGCACCTGCGGGTTCTGGCCGAAGTGGCGCTGGACATCGCCCGCCAGGGCCTGCGCCGACGCGCCCGGCCCGGCTTTGGCGGCATGGTCCCGGACGAACGCCACTTCCTCAACGCGCTGGAAGACAGCGTCGAAGACGACAAGGCCCCGGCCGACGAGCTTCTGGAGCGGTACCACGGCGACTGGAACGGCGATGTCAGCCGGGTTTTCGCCGAATACAGCTACTGAGCCCCGGCTTCTTCTGTTCAAAAATATCCTCGCCGAAGGCCTCAAATCCGGAAAACCGGATGCGCCAGCGGTCATTGTTTTCTATTGTCGGGCGAAAGGCGCATCTTCGTCCTGTCGCAAAAGGCTCGCCATGAAACCCGATGACCCGAAATTTCCCGACCCCACCGCGCTGGCCATGGACCGCACCATCCTGGCCAATGAACGCACCTTCCAGGCCTGGATCCGCACCGGCCTGTCGGCCTTTGCCGCCGGGCTGGGCGTGTCGCGATTTCTGCCCGGGATCCTGCCGCTCTGGATGTTGCTGAGCATCTCTTCTGCCCTGATCCTGCTGGCCATCGGCGCCTTTTACCTGGCGGCCTGGCGCTATGGGCATCTGCATATGCGCATGACCCGGCTCGAGGTCGAGGCAACCCCGCTCTGGGTGGTGCGCGCCGCCAGTATCAGCCTTGCCGCGCTGGCGCTTCTGTCGCTGGTCGGTGTGCTTCAGGCAGGCCTTGGCGGCGCCGTCTCGCCCTGATTACCCATATTTCCCCCCCCCGCGCCAGGCCACGAGCCTGCGCCGAACGCCTGCGCAAACCCTTTGACCCCGCCCTTGCGCCCCCTATACTTGCGCCATGACCACGCTGC
>CAZPDV010000288.1:0-2772 GCA_964585355.1 uncultured Aliiroseovarius sp. | reverse complement strand
TAGGGTCAGGCCCCTAGGTCTCCACCTCGGCCGCCAGGGCCTGGGACAGGCGCGCCACCTCGGCGCGCAGGCGGCTGTCATCCCCGCCGAGCAGCGCCACCAGCTCGGCCTCATAGGCCTCGGCCAGCGGGGTCAGCTCGTCCACCATCCGCCGCCCGGCCGCGGTCAGCGAAAGCTCCACCAGCCGCCGGTCGCGGGCATTTTCCACCTTGCGGACAAAGCCCTTTGCCTCGAGCCGGGAGGCGGCGCGGCTGACCTTGGGCTTGTCCATGTGCACCCGCCGGCAGATCTCGCGCACGCTGACCGCCTCCTGCTGGCTCAGATGCGCCACCACCCGCCATTCGGCCACGTTCATGCCGAAGCGGTCGCGGTAATGCCGGGCGAACCCCTCGGAGACCCGCTGCGACAGCACCGCAAGCTGGTAGGGCAGGAAGGATTCCAGATCAAAACGGGACACGGGTCAGCACGGCCTTTCTTCGGATTTTTGCCAGATTGGCCAGCCCGGAACGCCTTGGCAAGGG
Source organism: uncultured Aliiroseovarius sp. (assembly GCA_964585355.1). Classification (GTDB taxonomy): domain Bacteria; phylum Pseudomonadota; class Alphaproteobacteria; order Rhodobacterales; family Rhodobacteraceae; genus JAAEUB01. The sequence continues at coordinate 2,251 of CAZPDV010000288.1, read as the reverse complement.
GTTTTGCCAAAAAGCCGCGCCGGATGCGTGGTTTCAGAGCCCGGCCCGCCCTTTCGCGCGACCGGCTGGATTAAACCTGAGTTTAAACCGCGGTTTTCAGGCCCAGGGTTTATCGCGCGCCCCGGCAAGCAGACCTATCTGATCGTCACCGCCTCGGAAGGGGTCAACACCAAATCAGGAGATCAGATATGCAACCGAAAAAATGGATCGTCGCCGGCATGGCCGCCATGTTCATGACCACCGCGGGTGCCGCCGCGGTGAACGCCGCCTCGGCGCAGCAGGGCCAGGTGGTCATCACCAGCCCGAAACTGGCGCAAATGGACAGCGTCAAGGCCATGTACAAGAAGCTGCTCGACGAGGGCTATCACTATATCAAGGTCAGCCGCTCGATGCTTGGGCGCGCGGTGTTCGAGGCCTGGAACGGCACCCAGAAGCGCGAAGTCGTGCTCAACCTTACCTCGGGCGAAGTCATGCATGACATGACCGAAGCCCATGCCGGCTATCCCGAAGGGGCCATGGCGGGCGAGGGCATGGACAAGGCGCATGACACGATGGAAGGCGCCATGCAGGACGCCGGCAACATGGGCCAGGACATGATGGACGATGCCGGCTCGACGGCCGGTGACATGATGGACGATGCCGGCTCGGGCATGGGCGAGATGGGCGATCATGTCACAGGGGGTGGCATGATGGGTTCGGGTAACTAAATCCGGGCTAGCAACCAAGGAAAGACAGCCCGATGAACCGAGACGCCGGTTACCGCACCTATCGCCTGATGCTGATTGGTATCGTGGCTGTACAGGCGGTCTTGAGCGCCTTGTTCGTCGGGCTGTTCGTGCTGGATATATCCGGCATCTATGCCCTTGCCGTGGACTGGAAACTGCGCGAGATATTGCAGGTTCTGACCGTGGTCGCGCTGATCCTCGGCACGGTGCTTGGCCTGTTGCTGCTGCACGGTTTCGTGCGGCAGCGCCGCGAATCCGAGGCCCGGCTGCACGCCGCCGCCAATGCGTTCAACGCCTTGATGTGGCAGCGTTTCGGCGAATGGGGGCTGACCCCGGCCGAAGCCGATGTGGCGATGTTTGCGGTCAAGGGGTTTTCAAACCAGGAGATCGCCGAATTGCGCGGCAAGAGCATCGGCACCATCAAGGCGCAAAGCAATTCGGTGTTCCGCAAGGCCGGGGTTTCCGGCCGGGCGCAGCTTGTCGGGCTGTTGATCGAGGATATTGCCGAGGGGATCGGCGCCCCGCCCGAGGACTGAGCGCCCGGGCGGGGTATCTGCCGGGGATCAGGCGGCGGGCTTGCGACGCGGGCGCCGGCGCTTGTTGCCCCCGGGTTTGCCGGAGGTGTTGGCCGGGGCGCGACCGCGGCCACGATTGTTGCGCTGACCGCGCGCGGGCGGCTTTTCCTCTTCCGGGCGGTCGCCGCCGATCACCGGGATGGTGATTTTCACCAGCTTCTCGATCTGTTTGAGCAGGCCGATTTCGGTACCGGCCACAAAGGAGATCGCATCGCCTCCCGCGCCGGCACGCGCCGTGCGGCCGATCCGGTGGACATAGTTTTCCGGCACTTCCGGCAGCTCGAAATTATAGACATGGCTGACGCCGGGGATGTCGATGCCGCGCGCCGCCACATCGGTGGCGACCAGGATGCGGGCCTGACCGTCGCGGAACGCCTTGAGCGCGCGCTCGCGCTGGCCCTGGCTCTTGTTGCCATGAATCGAGACCGCATTGAAGCCGTCTGCCACCAGGTCTTTCATCAGCTTTTCCGAGCCGTGCTTGGTGCGCCCGAAGACCAGCGCCAGCCCGTCGGGGGCGGCGCGCAGATGTTGCTTGAGCAGGCGGATCTTGTCGGCGCGCCCCTCGGCCCAGTGCACCGCCTGGGTGATCTTGTCGGCGGGCTTGCCGACGCGGGCGGCCTCGATGCGCACGGGGTTTTCAAGATAGGCGGCGGAAATCTCGGCCATCTGTTTGGGCATGGTGGCGGAAAACAGCATGGTCTGGCGCGGCGTGCCCAGTTCGGGCGCGATCCGGCGCAGGGCGTGGATAAAGCCCATGTCGAGCATCTGGTCGGCCTCGTCCAGCACCAGGAACCGGGCCGAATCCAGCCGCACCGCGCGCCGGTCCATCAGGTCGATCAGCCGGCCCGGCGTGGCCACCAGGATATCGGTGCCGCGCCCCAGGAACTGGATCTGCTTGTTGATCGAGGCGCCGCCGACCACCGTGTTCACCTTCATCCGCGTGCCCTGCAC
>CAZPDV010000287.1:0-2846 GCA_964585355.1 uncultured Aliiroseovarius sp. | reverse complement strand
GGGGTTTTCGAGCGTGTGGACCGGGTCGCCGCCGATGGCTGGGCCTGCTGGGCCTATTCCAACCACGACGTTGCCCGCCATGTCAGCCGCTGGCAGCTCTCGCCCGCCGCCGCCCGCGCCTTTGCCACCCTGCTCATGTGTTTGCGCGGCTCGGCCTGCATCTTTCAGGGCGAGGAGCTTGGCCTGCCCGAGGCCGAGATCGCCTTTGAGGACCTGCAAGACCCTTATGGGCGCGAGTTCTGGCCCGAATTCAAGGGGCGCGATGGCTGCCGCACGCCGATGGTCTGGGATCAGGAGGCGCGCAATGGCGGCTTTTCCACCGCGCCGCGCACCTGGCTGCCGGTGCCGCGGGCGCATCTGCGCCTGTCGGTGGCCGCCAGCGAGGCCGACCCGGCCGCCCTTCTGCACCATTACCGCCGCGCGATCCGCTTTCGCCATGCCCATCCGGCATTGATGCGCGGCGATCAGCTGGCGATGCGGGCCGATGGCAATGTCCTGAGCTTTGTTCGGACACTGGACCGGGAGGTGCTGTTTTGCGCCTTCAACCTGTCGGACGCGCCGGCGCATGTGACCCTGCCGCCGGGCGAATGGCTGGTCCTGGGGCAGGAGCTGAACGGGGCGCATCCCGGCCCTGACGGGGCGGTGCCGCTGGGGCCATGGCAACCCTGCCTGATGCTCGCGGCCAGGGGCGACAAGGAGGCAACCGCATGGCAGAGTTGAAACTGACCGGGGTCGGCAAGACCTATGGCAAGAATGTCGAGGTGTTGCGCGACATCAACCTTGAAATTTCCACCGGCGAGCTGGTGGTGTTCGTCGGCCCTTCCGGCTGTGGCAAGTCCACGCTGCTCAGGATGATCGCGGGGCTTGAGAAGATCACCGCCGGCACGCTCGAGATCGACGGCGAGGTGGTCAATGACGTGCCCCCCTCGATGCGCGGCATCGCCATGGTGTTTCAGTCCTACGCGCTCTATCCGCATATGAGCGTGCGCGACAACATGGCCTTTGCCCTGAAGATCGCCGGGAAATCCAAGGCCGAGATTGATGCGGCGGTCAGCAAGGCTGCGAAAACCCTGCAACTTGAGCCCTATCTGGACCGCCTGCCCAAGGCCCTGTCTGGCGGGCAGCGTCAGCGCGTGGCGATCGGCCGCTCGATCGTGCGCGACCCCAAGGTGTACCTGTTTGACGAGCCGCTCTCGAACCTGGATGCGGCCCTGCGCGTGGCCACGCGGATCGAGATTGCCCGGCTCAAGGAAAGCATGCCCGACAGCACGATGATCTATGTCACCCACGATCAGGTCGAGGCGATGACGCTGGCCTCGCGCATCGTGGTGCTGGCCGACAAGGGCATTGCCCAGGTCGGCACGCCGCTTGACCTTTACGAACGCCCGGAAAACGAATTTGTCGCCCAGTTCATCGGCTCGCCGGCCATGAACCTGCTGGACGGGGTGATCGTCGGCACCGGGGCGCAGACCCGGGTGGCGCTGGATGCCGGCGGCGAGGCGGTGAGCGCCATTGCCACCGCACCCGCAGAGCAGGGCCGGCGGGTGCGCGTTGGCGTCCGGCCCGAGGATCTGCGCCGCGAGGGGGGCGCGCCCATCTATACCGGGGTGGTCGATTTCACCGAGCTTCTGGGCGAAGTGACCCAGCTTTATTTCCGGCCGCAAGGCGAAGGCGCGCCGGTGATTGCCAAGCTGCCCGGCGTTGTCCATGGGCTGCGCGGGCAGGAGGTGACGCTGAGCGCGGCGCCGGACAAGGTGCACCTGTTTGCCGATGGTCGCTCTCTGCGCGGGAAGGCATGACGCATGATCCTGGTGGGCGGTGAAAACCTGATGGACCTGGTTTCGTCCCCGGAAGGCGACGGGGCGACCTTTCGCGCCGTGCCCGGCGGCGCGCCGTTCAACTGGGCGCTGGCTCTGGGCCGGCTGGGGGTCGAGGTCGGTTATCTCACCCCGCTTTCCACCGATGCCTTTGGCGCAGGCCTGACCGCGCGCCTGGCCGGGGCCGGGGTGCGGCTTCTGGCGCCGCCCGTCCCGGCGCCCACCTCGCTTGCCGTGGCCACGGTCACCGACGGGGTGGCCGCCTACAGCTTTTACCGCGAAAACACTGCCGAGCGGCAGGTCACGGCCGAGCTGCTTGCCGATATCACGCCGGCGCGGGCCGAGGGGGTGGTGCTGGGCTCGCTGGCCATTGTCGAGGGCAGGGATGCGGATATCTGGGCCGATTATTACTGTGCCATGCAGGCGCGCGGTGTTTTCTGTGCGCTGGACCCGAACATTCGCCCCGGTTTCATCCGCGACGAGACCGCCTATCGGGGCCGCCTCGACCGGCTGTTGCGCCACAGCGATCTGGTCAAGCTCAGCGACGAAGACCTGGCCTGGCTGTTCCCGGACCTGCCGCTTGAGGAGGCCGCCCGCGCCCTGGCCGGGCAGAGCCGTGCCGGCCTGGTGGTGGTGACGCGCGGGGCCGAGGGGGCGCTGGCGCTGTGCGGCGACATGGTGGTTGAAACGGCGGCGCAGCCGGTTGCCGATCTGGTCGATACGATCGGCGCGGGCGATACCTTCATGGCGGTGCTGGTGGCGGGTCTGGCCGGGCGCGCGGGAGGCTGCGCCGGGCTGCAGCGGCCCGAGATTTTCGCCCTGCTGGCGCGCGCGGGGCTGGCGGCGGCGCTTAATTGCGTCCATGCCGGATGCAGGCCGCCGACGCGCACAGAGCTTGCGCGCGCAATGGAGATCCATGGCGGGGGAATCGGCGCTGCGGGCGGTTGATGGGTCTGGCAGGGGCAGCAGGACTTGAACCCGCGACCTACGGTTTTGGAGACCGTCGCTCTACCAACTGAGCTATACCCC
>CAZPDV010000286.1:0-2852 GCA_964585355.1 uncultured Aliiroseovarius sp. | reverse complement strand
AATCAAGGGCGCTCAGCCAAGCCCTGCCAGAAATGGCAGATGTTCCAGCAGCCAGTAGGACATGGCGGAAAAGCCGCCGGTCAGCATCAGCAGACCGATGGTCCACAGCAACAGGCCCATGATCTTTTCGATCCGGTCCATGTGGCGTTTCATCCAGTTCATCAGCCCCCCCAGGCGCGGCAGGAAGGCCGCCACCAGCAGGAACGGCACCCCCAGCCCGGCGGCATAGACCGCCAGCAGCAGCGTGCCGCGCGCCAGATCCGCCTCGCTTGCCGCCATGGACAGGATCGCGCCCAGCTGCGGGCCGATACAGGGGGTCCAGCCAAAGGCAAAGGCCAGCCCCAGCAGATAGGCGCCAAAGGCCGAACCGCCGCGGTCGCCGGCATCCATGCGGGCCTCGCGCTCAAGAAAGGGCAAGCGGATGGCGCCGATGAAATGCGCCCCGAAAACCATCACCACGATCCCGGCCAGCGTGTTGAAAAGCCCCTGATTTTGCAGGAAAAACGCGCCGAAGGCCGAGGCGGTGAAGCCCAGGAACAAAAACACCGTGGAAAGCCCCAGCACAAAGAAGAACGCCGCCAGCACCGCCTTGCCGGCGCCGCGCCGCCCCTGGGACAGGTCCGACATGGACACCCCCGACATATAGGCCAGATAGGGCGGCACCACCGGCAGCACGCAGGGGCTGAGGAAGGACAGGAGCCCGGCCACCAGCGCCACCAGCATGGCGGGCAGAAGCGAGGCGTCGATGATTTCTATGCCAAACATGCCCCCTCCTACCCTGCCCGCGCGCCCGCGTCACCTGCCGAAATGTCACATATGCGCGAACTCGGCTCTGGACGCGCCACAGGCGGGCTTTTATGCAGGGCGCATGGAGTTTGATGCCGGTTTTGACGAGGATCTGGATGCGCGCGGGCTGTTATGCCCGCTGCCGGTGCTCAAGGCGCGCAAGCGGCTTCAGGCGCTGGCGCCGGGGCAGGTGCTGCGCCTGACCACCGACGACCCGGCCGCGGTGGTTGACGTGCCGCATTTCTGTGCCGAGCAGGGGCTGACATTCCGGCAGGCGGACGGCGCCGAAGGGGCGCTGGTCTTTCTCATCCGCAAATGAAAATGCCGGGCGAACCCGGCATTTCCGTCTGATCCGTAGCGGCTCAGCGCCCCAGCGACCACCAGCCCTTTTTGCGCGGCTTGGCCGGCTCCTCGGGCGCGGCTTCCGTTTCGGGCGCAGGCGCGGGCGTTACCTCGACCACTTCCGCGACTTCCACAACCTCGACCGCTTCGACCACCTCAACCGCCGGGGTCGGGGCGTCCTCGACCGGCTCGGCGGTTTCGGCCGCCGCTTCGGCTTCTGGCTCTTGCGCCGATTCGCTGGCGGCGGACCTGGCCGATTTCCTGGCGGTGCTGCGCTTGCGGGTCACCTTTTTGGCGGGCTTGGCCGGGCTTTCCTCGGCCTCGGCCGCGGCCTCGTCCGGGGTTTCGCTGGCCTTCTTGCGGCTGCGGCGCCTGGGTTTGGCCGGCTCTGCCTCGGAGGCGGTTTCGCCTTCCTCGGCCTTGGGCGTGGCCTTCTTGCGGCTGCGGCGCGGCTTGGCCGGGGCTTCTTCGGCCTCGGGCGCAGCGGCTTGCTCGGGTGCCGATGATTCGGCCTCGGGCGTGGCCTCATCCGGCGTTTCGCTGGCTTTCTTGCGGCTGCGGCTGCGGCGTTTGGGCTTGGCCGGGGCCTCTTCGGCCTCGGGCGCGGCGGTTTCGGCGGCTTCGGGCGCGGCCTCTGCGGGGGCTTCGGTGGTCTCCTCGGTCGCGCTTTGGTTTTCGGCCGCTTGCGCGCTCTCGCCCTCCCCATTCGAGGAACGCCTGCGCCGCCGCCTGCGCCGGCGTTTTTTCGGCTTCGGCGCTTCTTCGGGCTCGACCGCCTCGGCGGTTTCAGGCACCGCCTCTTCTTCGGCCTCGTCCAGCGCATCCATCAGCACCGACGAGCCCGAGATGACCTCGGCTTTCGCCTCGGGCACCGCGCGGGTCGAGGTCTTGAACTTCTCGATCGAGAAATCCGGCGAAATCAGGAAGGGGTCGGCCTCCAGGCGCACGGCCATGCCATAGCGCTCTTCGATCTGGGCGATATGTTCGCGTTTGGAGTTGATCAGGAAATTGACGATCCCGACCGGCGCTTTGAGCAGCACCTCGCGGGTGCGCTTGCGGGTGCCTTCCTCCTCAAGCTGGCGCAGGATCGACAGGGCCAGGTTGTCGTCCGAGCGCACCAGCCCGGTGCCGTGACAATGGGCGCAGGGCTGGGTGGTGGCCTCGATCATGCCCGGCCGCAGGCGCTGACGCGACATTTCCAGAAGCCCGAAGCCCGAAATGCGGCCCACCTGGATGCGGGCGCGGTCGGTCTTGAGCTTGTCCTTGAGGCGCTTTTCCACGGCGGTATTGTTGCGCCGTTCCTCCATGTCGATGAAGTCGATCACGATCAGCCCGGCCAGGTCGCGCAGGCGCAGCTGGCGCGCCACTTCCTCGGCCGCCTCGAGGTTGGTCTTGAGCGCGGTTTCCTCGATCGAGCCTTCCTTGGTGGCCCGGCCCGAGTTCACGTCGATCGCCACCAGCGCCTCGGTCACGCCGATCACGATATAGCCGCCCGAGGGCAGTTGCACGGTCGGGTTGAACATGCCCGAGAGGTAGCTTTCCACCTGATAGCGGGCGAAAAGCGGCATCGGCTCGGTATAATGTTTCACCTTCCTGGCGTGGGAAGGCATGATCATCTTCATGAAGTCCTTGGCGGTGCGATAGCCCGCCTCGCCCTCGACCAGCACCTCGTCGATCTCGCGGTTATAAAGGTCGCGGATCGAGCGCTTGATCAGGTTGCCTTC
>CAZPDV010000285.1:0-2855 GCA_964585355.1 uncultured Aliiroseovarius sp. | reverse complement strand
CGGGGTTTTTCACGATGCTGGACATGGCGGACGCCCGCCGGATGGTGGCGCTGTTACGGGACGGGGAACCGGCGACCTGCCCCGAAGCTGCGTGAAAATGGGCGCGCCGGGTGAAGCCTTGCCCGGCGCGCCGAACGGGATCCGTTCAGAACTCCAGGTCCACCCAGACCAGCCGGTGAGGCGAAGCGGTTTCGGCCATATCCGCCTCGGGAGTGCCGGGCGCCGGCCAGAACACCCCGGCGCCGCTTACCTGCACCCCGCTGGAGGGCAGCACATAATCCACCCGCAGATTGCCGGGCACCGGGTCGTTCCAATCCACTGTATCGGTCGCGTCGCCCACTGCCGCCGCCCCGGGCGAGGTGGGGGCCGGGTCGGTCAGGGCCGGCAGGGCCAGCAGCCGCGTGATCGCGTCCCGGCGCCCTTCGCCCGCCTCCGGGTCGAGATTGGCATCGCCCAGGACCACCAAAGGCCCCTCCGGCGGCGCGAATGGCAAGGCGCCTTCCAGCAAAAGCGGCCAGAACATGATTTCGTCATGGTTGCGCCGGCCGTTCAGGTCTTCCGGGCCGTCGAAAACCGGGGTCGTGGCGTGAAAGGCCAGCAGGTGCAGGCGGGTGCCGTCGGGCAGGAGCACCGGCACATCCCAATGGCCGACCGAGGACAGGCGCTGAACGGCCTGCACCCTGGCCGAGGGGAACGGCGCGCCATCCTTTGTGGGGAGCAGCGCGCCGGGCAGATCGCGCCACAGGAACCCGGAAAAATCACGAGCCGCGGCGGTGTCGATCGGCAGGCGCGACAACAGCGCCATGCCCCCCTGGCCGCTGAAACGCCCGTATCCCTGGGCATCGCCGGCCTCGCCCAGCCGGCCGTTGCCATTCATGTCAAGCCCGGTGGCAAGCCCGGAATTGGGGCGGGGGGCGAACAGATACGGATAATCCGGCCCCCCCTGCCGGGCCAGCAGGTCGCGAAAGGCGCGCAGGGCGTGGCCCTCAAGGTCATGATCAAAGTCGAGCAGCAGCAGAATGTCGGGCCGGGTGGCGGCAATCACGCCTGCCACCGCCTTGATCTGAGGGTCTTCGCCCTTGAGGATGTCACGCAGCAGCAGCCCCGGCCCATCCCGCGACAGATCGCTGTGAAAGGTGGCAATCCGCAGCCGTTCGGCCAGGGCCGGGCCGGCCGCCAGCCATAGCGCCACTGCAACGGTGCTCAGACCGGCTGCAAGCCGGCCCCGCTGCCATCGTCCTCGAGCCGGCGGGCCCGCGCGGCCTTGATCATGCTGGCGACCCGCCCCATGGCGATGCCGCGCATGAACAGGCTGGCCGGTAAGAATGCCCATGCTGCCACCGTCCAGATCATCGTGTGAACATTATTGAGCGAAACCGACCCGAAAAGCGAGCCCGCGGCGGTGATGATGGCCGGAATCACGAATGGCAGCACGAAACCCAGCGCGATATTGATCACCGCATCGCGTTCCAGCCGATAAACCACGTCGCCCCCCTTGGCCGGGTCGAACATCGGCAGGTTCACCCAGACATTGAAGGCACTGCCCCGGCCATTGCAAAGCGGCCAGTTTCGCAGCCGCAACAGGAGCATGAACAGCGCCAGCGCGCTCAGCGAGATGAGATAGGCCATGCCTGCCGCCGTGCGCAGAATTTCGACCTGCCCGGCCGGTGCGTCCGCGGGCAGCATCAGCACCATCAGGTGGACCGGGGAATAGGGGAAATCCATCGCCCCGCCGATCCGCGCGCCCACAAGCTGGACCAGGCGGGTCAGGTCAGAGGCATCCTGCCCGCCGCGCACGATCAGCGAAAGCAGGAAAACCGTGGCAAACAGGCTCAGAAACCGGATCCGATTGAAGGGCGGGGCATCGCGAAACTCGACCAGGCTGGGATAGGAGGAAGCGTATTCCAGCATCACCGCGCCGCCGGCCAGGACCGCCAGAAAAGCCGCGACCTGTGCCGTGTCCGGCGTGGTGCCGGGTACCATCAATGTCGGTGTCAGCACAAGCAACACCGTCAAAATCGCGCGCAACAGCGCTCCTGCCAACCTCGATACCACTGCCCTTGTCCTCAACCTGGTGGGGCTTTTTTGCCCTCGTTGCCATGTTGACCCCGCCAATCAAGGCGGGCTGCCTCGTTATTGTCACATTTTTGCCAACATTGATAACGTATCGCAAGGGATTGTTTCTGCGGCGTTTTATTTCCCCGCGTGGTCGCAAAATGTGATGCAGGATTGCATCAGCAGGCTATGCGCCTCCTCGATATTGGGGGGCGACATCGGCCACCCCCCAGATCATGGGGTCAGACCCAGGGGCGGGTCTGGGCGATTTGTGCCTCGAAGCTTTCGATCGCAGGCTTCTTGGCCAGGGTCAGGCCGATATCGTCCAGTCCTTCCAGCAGGCAGTGCTTCTTGAAAGGGTCCACGTCGAAGGCGATCACCTCGCCATCCGAGGTGGTGATTTCCTGCGCCTCCAGATCGACGCTCATGCGCGCATTGGCGCCCTTCTCGGCATCGCGCATCAACAGGTCCACCTGCTCCTGTGGCAGGACAATTGGAAGCATCCCGTTCTTGAAGCAGTTGTTGTAAAAGATGTCGGCAAATGAGGTGCTTATGATCACCTTGATGCCGAAATCCGCCAGCGCCCAGGGGGCGTGCTCGCGCGAGGAGCCGCAGCCGAAATTATCGCCCGCCACCAGGATTTCCGCGTTGCGATAGGCCGGTTTGTTGAGCACGAAATCGGGGTTTTCCGAGCCGTCCTCGAGATAGCGCATCTCGTCAAACAGGTGCACGCCCAGCCCGGTGCGCTTGATGGTCTTGAGGAACAGTTTGGGGATGATCATGTCGGTGTCGATATTGAT